>CAZTDW010000238.1:0-6076 GCA_964611835.1 uncultured Rikenellaceae bacterium
ATTATGCCCTTATCATGCTGAGGATACTCAGTGACAGGTATGCTGAAGCTGCAGCCGAATACCTGCATGAGATGATCCGTAAAGTATACTGGGGCTATACTCCTGAAGAAAAACTGGGTATAGATGACCTGCTAAAAGGAAAATATACTGGAATTCGTCCGGCTCCCGGTTATCCGGCATGCCCCGATCACACGGAAAAAAGGATTATTTTTGACCTGCTTGAAGCTGAGAAGCATACTGGTGCCGGACTTACGGAAAACTTTGCCATGACACCGCCGGCGTCGGTAAGCGGCTATGTTTTTTCCCATCCTGCTTCGGTCTATTTCAATGTGGGGAAGATAGGGCAGGATCAGTTGGCAGATTATGCATCAAGGAAGAAAATGAGTATCGGGGAAGCTTCACGCTGGCTTGCTCCAAATTTATGAGAAACTGTTTATGAGTGTAATTGAGATCATCAGGAAAGCAAAAGGAACACTTTTCACGTTTGAACTGCTGCCGCCACTGAAGGGGCACAGCATTGAAAGGGTTTATTCGACGATTGACAGTCTTATCGAATTCAGTCCGGCATATATCAATTTCACATCTCACCGGAACGAAACAGTATATCGTGAAAGACCTGACGGACTGCTTGAAAAACGGGTGGTAAGGAAACGTCCCGGGACATTTGCCCTTGCCGCAGCAGTAAAATACAAGTACAATATTCCGGTTGTTCCTCATGTGTTGTGCGGCGGATTCACAAAGGAAGAGACAGAAAACGTGCTTATTGAGATGAATTTTCTTGGGATCAACGATGTTCTGGCTCTCAGGGGAGACCCGCCCAGGGGAAGCAGGTCGTTCATTCCTGAAAAAGACGGGCATACCCACACATGGGAGCTGGTTCAGCAGATCGTGAATATGAATAAGGGAAAATACCTTGAGGATACACTCGAGGATACAGCTCCCACATCCTTCTGCATTGGAGTTGCGGGTTATCCGGAGAAGCATTTTGAAGCGCCTAACAGACTGACTGATCTTGAGAACCTTAAACGCAAGGTCGACGCCGGTGCCAGCTATATTGTGACCCAGATGTTTTTCGACAACTCAAGATTCTTCCGTTTCAGGGATGAATGCAGACAGATAGGGATTGAGGTGCCGGTCATAGCAGGCATTAAGCCTGTGTCGGCTCTCAACGATATAAATCTGCTTCCTCAGACATTTCACATCGACATGCCGAATGAACTGGTACGTGAATTAAAAAAATGTAAGACCGACCGGGATGCGAGAGAGGCAGGTATAGAATGGGCATCCATGCAATCAAAGGAACTAATCAGAGAAGGAGTTCCGGGTATTCATTATTATACTCTCGGACGTTCCGACAATGTCGCAAGGATCGTAAAGGGAGCTTTCTGAAAAAATCAGCTAAATATTGAAAGCCTTTTTGATTTTTTCAACATAATCCAGCTTTTCCCATGCAAAGAATTCGACTTTCTTTGTATACACCTTTTTCCCGTTACCGTTAACGATTTTCGGTTTGCTCCCGGGAACTTCATAGTACACTTCAATATCCTTTACCTGATAATCCCTTCCGAAATGGCCGTATGAAGCTGTTGAAAGGAAGATCGGATTCTTCAGTCCGAAGCGTTCAACTATCGCAAAAGGACGCATATCAAAAAGACTGTCAATCACTGAAGATATCTCCCCGTCGGTCAGGATCTTTCCTTTTATGTCCTTTACCCTGGCTGTATTGAATGTGTTGACGTATAGCCCCACGGGCTGTGCAACACCTATTGCATAGGCTACCTGTATCAGAACCTGGTCGCAAACACCTGCTGCAACGATGTTTTTTGCAATGTGACGTGCGGCGTATGCTGCCGACCTGTCGACCTTTGAGGAATCCTTTCCTGAAAAAGCTCCTCCGCCGTGTGCCCCGTGTCCGCCGTAAGTGTCAACAATGATCTTGCGACCGGTAAGGCCCGTGTCTCCGTGTGGTCCGCCTATCACGAATTTTCCTGTAGGATTTACCAGAAGCTTCATGTCGTCGGTGAACAGCTTCCTGATCCTCTGAGGCAGTGACTTTTTTACCCTGGGGATCAGTATTTCCCTGAGATCTTTGGCAATTTTTTCCTGCATGGCTTTCTCAGCGGCTTTTTCAGCTTTGGCCGAGTTGTTTTCCGGCAATATGAACTCATCGTGCTGGGTGCTTATAACAATAGTATCAATTCCAAGCGGTTTGTTATCATCATCATATTCGATGGTAACCTGCGACTTGCTGTCAGGTCTCAGATATTTCATGTGCTTTCCTTCCCTTCTGACAGCTGCAAGCTCCTGAAGCAATCTATGTGCAAGCTCAATGCTGAGCGGCATGTAATTGTCCATTTCACGGCATGCATAGCCGAACATCATACCCTGATCGCCGGCGCCCTGCTCCTCAGGTTTTTCACGCACCACACCCTGGCGTATGTCGCTTGACTGTTCGTGTATTGTGGAGATAACACCGCATGAATCGCAATCAAACCTGTATTCGGCTTTGGTATATCCAATGTTTCTTATGACCCTTCTGGCTGTCTCCTGCACATCTACCCACCCCTCTGTACGTACTTCACCGCCACACATCACCAGGCCTGTTGTAACAAAAGTTTCACAGGCAACTTTTGACTCCGGATCCCAACGGAGAAACTCATCAAGCAACGAATCTGAAATCTGGTCGGCAACCTTGTCGGGATGACCTTCCGATACAGATTCTGAAGTAAATAAATATCCCATTTGACTTAATTTTAATTTAACATTCAACAAAGGGGAAAGGGATTGGTTGAGTGAAATTGCAGGACATTCGCATTTTAGCATTTTTTCCCGTGGTTGCAATCAGCACAAATCTTTCCACCAGATTTAACGGTGTAAAAGAAATAAAAAAAATCGTGATAACAAAACTAGGATTTGCCTGTAAGAACCCGGAATATTTCCTCCAGATTGCTTTCTTTCTTCTGAAGAGAAAGAACAGTCAGATTATTTCTTACTGCAAATTCAAACAGGACAGGTCTTATGTCATGCTGAACACAGGTTTCGACGATCCAGGTATTTGATTTTATTTTTTTCACCTTATCCACATCAGGTATCCTGCTCAGCAGTTTCTCATCCGTATCGCGATCAAACTCAACTTCAACAACCTGCCTGTCTGTTATCAGCTTTGAATAGATGTTATCCTTCAGCTCATCAGCTACGATCACGCCCTTGTCGATGATGATGACCCTGTCGCATATTGCCTCAACTTCCTGCATAATGTGGGTGGAAAGCATTACGGTTTTCTCCTTACCCGCATCCCTTATGAGATTCCTGATTTCAATGATCTGGTTGGGATCCAGTCCTGTTGTAGCCTCATCGAAAATGAGTACCTGCGGGTTATGAATAAGCGCCTGGGCCAGTCCCACCCTTTGCCTGTATCCTTTCGACAGGGAACTGATCTTCTTATTCTGCTCAGGCGACAGTCCGGTCGTTTCAATTATTGTGTCTATTTCTTTTTTCCGGGGAGTTACGGATTTATACATGGAAGCTACAAAACCAAGATACTCTCTTACATACATTTCAGGATAAAGAGGATTATTCTCGGGCAGGTATCCTATCATTTTCTTAACCTCACCCGAACCATTTCCGATATCGTAACCGTTTACCGTCACCGATCCCGAGGAGGCTGGTATAAATCCGGTAATGATCTTCATCATCGTTGATTTGCCGGCGCCGTTAGGCCCCAGGAAGCCGACTATCTCACCTGTCTTAATTTCAAAGGAAATGTCATCCAGGGCTTTCTGCTGTCCGTAATACTTAGTAACATTCCTGATTATGATTGACATGGAAAGAAGATTCTTTACTGATTTGCAGGACGAAGATAAACCATTGGAAGCATATCTGCAAAACCCCGTTATTTAACAAAAATTAGTTTTTATGTAAGGAAAATCTGCTTTATTTTAACAGGTTAATTATTGGTTGTGTTTTTATTAAGAAATCAGATAAAAAATGAACTCATTTAATCGCCGTAATTTTCTGAGGACATCCCTGATGGGTGGTCTGGCAGTGGCTTATTCATCACAGATAAAGGCATTTTCATCGCTTAACGTACCGGAGTCTGACCTGGCCAGGGTGGCCCTTACTACCGGAAGCAACAGGGCGGACCTGGCTTTCCGCGCACTTCAGCCATTTTCAAAGGAAATACAACAATCGATAGGGAATAGGTTGGTTGTGCTTAAACCCAATAATGTGTCGATAAATTCACAGCTGGCAGCAACTCATGCAGATACCCTGGAGGGCATTCTCGAATTCCTGAAGTCGATCAATAAGCTATCCAGTGTTGTGATAGCAGAATCCGCAGCCGGAGGACCTACATTCGAAGGCTTCAGCAATTTCGGATATAACAGGCTGGCCGACAAGTATCATGTTAAACTTGTAGACCTCGACCAGGAGAAATTTGACATAATAAATGTTTTTGATGAGAAGGATTTCAGGCCTCATCCCGCAAGAGTCTCAAGCATGCTGCTTGATCCCGGATCATACATTGTTTCCGTTGCCAGGATGAAAACCCATGACAGGGTCCTTGCTACCTTATCCCTGAAAAATATTGTATTCGGAGCCCCCATTAAAGATTTAGGCTTTGCTTACGGGCCAAACCGCAAACAGGGTGCCAGGAATGATAAGCCTATTGTGCATGGCAGCGGCATCCGCGGGATAAACTATAATCTTTTTGCCCTGGCCGACAGGCTGCATCCACACCTGGCAGTTATTGACGGTTTTGAAGGGATGGAAGGTAATGGCCCCGGAAACGGTACACCTGTAGATCACCGGATCTGTGTGGCTGGCACCGACTGGCTGGCTGCCGACCGTGTAGGAATTGAGCTTATGGGAATTGATTTAAGCAATGTAGGCTACCTTACTTATTGTGCCCAGGCAAATCTTGGGGTCACTGACCTGAATAAGATAGAAATAATCGGTGAAAAGATTTCCGATCATAAAAAGACCTATAAACTTAGTGACAGTATCAATAAGCAACTTATCTGGAAGGATCCGGTTCAATCTTAAAAAAAACTTTATTAGTCTCTTTTCCATTCAAATTATATAAATTTGACTTATCAGGGTGAACTTTACTCTGACATGCCATTTACAAATCGTAGAAGCACTATTAAAGATGGAAGAGAACCCCCAAAGGCATTTAATCTTAATTGCAGTTTTAATTTTTACAATATGCAGCACGGCATTATCACAAGATATTGAAAGCTTTATTTACAGGGGATCATATAATCCGGACGCAAATATCATCCAATCAGATTTTCAGTTCAATGGTTACACCAATCACTGGCATAACATTCACCGCGATGAAATAAGATACGGTAATCTTTTTAAAGAATCGGTGCCTGATGTTCAGATGACAATAGGGCAGGCAAAAATTGATATTGCCGATGACATGAAAATTCCAGGATTGAAAGTACAGGAAGGTTTTATAAGCAAACTGTTCAGTGATGATTTCTCAATCCTTGATCAGCCGGCACTTAAAGATCTGAATAACATCGACAAAAACCTTTTGATACTTACGGATCCATTCTCAGAATCCGGTAATATCCTTAACGGGAAATTGCCTGAGAAAGACCAATGGAGCGAAAAACTGAAGAGCTACCAGTATAATGCAAAGGATTTCACCCCGGTAAATCTTTTCTACATCGAAAGCGGGAATCGCAGGATCTTTGTCATATCGTCATCAGATAAAGATTTAAGGAAAAAAGTCATTGAGCTGATCATTACAACAAGGGACCTTCTTGACAAATATGACCTTCACCGCGGATGGTTCGGAACAGAAACCCTGCTGAAAAGCGTAACATGCACCGCAGGTCATCCCCTGGAGGTTATCGGTAAAGGAATGAACGAGGGTAATACATGGTTCACATTCAGTGGGTATATGGATCTGCTTGCCCGGGAGGAGCTCATGGAGTGGCTTGAAAAAGTTAATCTGCCGGTGGTTGCAGATGTCGGTACAAACATCAGCTTTATACCGACAGCATACAACCAGGCAATTTATGGCTGTGATGATTATGAAGGATTACTTCTTCAGAGCATGTAC
>CAZTDW010000239.1:0-6063 GCA_964611835.1 uncultured Rikenellaceae bacterium
AACGGAGTTGCACTGTGTTTTTGCAACAAATTTGCAAACCGTGTTACTCCGTGATGAACTCTGTGATACTCCGTGGTTAAAAAAAATATCTTATTTGAAGTTCACCAGGTTATTCACAGGTGATGGACTTTCTGCATATTTATGTTATTATTGTAAGATCCTTTCAATTAAACCTTATGATCAGGTATTACAGGCAAACGACACAATTTCTGATAGATAAATCCTTCCCGGTATTGAAAGGAAAAAGAATTTTCATTGGTATTGCGCCGCTGAGCTTTTATGCCTTTTCGGTATGGCTTCCTCCTTTTATGCGGTTGATTGTGCTGAGCACCAAAGTAAAGCATTTTGACAGGTCTGCAATTACGGGACTTATTGCTCATGAGTTATGCCATCAGGAAAGATATATTGACATGGGGACTCCGAAATACCTGGGCTTTGTCGTAAAGTTCCTGACCTCAAGGAATGCAAGGGCTGAAGAAGAAAAGGCTACCGACCGGCTTACAATTGAAAAGGGTTACGGAAGGGAGTTATTCAGGCTTTCAGAGATTACTCACAACGACAGGAAAAACAAAAAGACCAACGACCTTTACCTGTCGCTTGAAGAAATCAGGACCTATTCTGAAAGCCTGGGAAAATGGCGGGAATCATCCTGAAAAATATCTTCTTTCAGCTTAACTCTTTATAAAATAAATAGTGGCTGACATTACAATTAACTGTTCTAATAAATTATAAACATGAAATTCAGGAGGGCAATTTTTATCATTGCGGTGGTGACATTATTTTTCTCATGCACGAAGAAACAGAATACCACCGACAACAATAGCCGTTTGTGGTACAGGTACCCTGCAAAATACTGGAACAGTCAGGCTTTGCATCTGGGAAATGGTTTTTTCGGAGCATCATTCTTCGGAGGAATTGATGAAGAGGTTTTTGCAATATCCGAAAAGAGCATGTGGACAGGTGGCCCTGCTGAGGGAAGATGGGAAAAGGCAGGTGTGAATCCCGGAGCCAGGGGATCTCTTCCAATTATCAGAAAAGCTATTCTGGATGGAAAGTACCAGCTGGCTGACAGCCTGGTTGCCAAAAATGTTTTTGGTTCATCGGAACTGTTCGGCAATTTCACATCTGTCGGAAACCTGGTGATCAGGTTCCTGCATCAGGATAATCAGTCCGGTCAGTATTTAAGAGAGCTGGATCTTTCCAGTTCGATAGGGTCTGTTCAATATGAAATCAATAAAATCAGGTTCAGGAGAGAATATTTCTGTTCATACCCCGACAGGGTTCTCGCGATGAGATTTTCATCAGGCACCCCCGGGGGAATATCATTTGACCTGAAGATGGACATAATTCAGGATTCATCAACGCTTTATATTTCCGGAAACAGGTATGAGGTTAAAGGATATATTGATGATAATCTTCGCCCTTTCAATGTCCTGATGCAGGTTAAGAACCATGGCGGGTCGGTAAGCAGGGAAGGAGAATACCTGACGCTAAGGAATTCCGATTCGGCAGAGATATACCTTGCTGTTGCCACCAATTATGAGATGAGATACCCTGACTATACTGGCTCAGATCCATCGGTGACTACTGAGGATATCATAAAAAATGCTATCAACAGTGGCTTTGAAGTCCTCAGAAAGCGTCACATGGACGATTACAAATCATTATATGACAGAGTAACCTTTTCAATAACAGGCAACGCGGAAGCAGAAAAGCTTCCGACAAACGAACGGTTTGAAAGATTAAAATCCGGAGGGCAGGATATTGGCTATAAGACACTAGCGTTCAATCTGGGCAGATACATGATTATAAGTTCATCCCGTCCCAATACATTGCCGGCCAATCTGCAGGGTGTCTGGAATGCTTTTAAGGCAGCACCATGGGCCGGGAACTATCAAAGTAATATAAATCTGCAGGAGATCTACTGGTCGTGCGGTCCCACGGCACTGACTGAATGTCAGCAGGCATATATTGACTGGATAGAAGACCTGTCGGAATCAGGCAAAGAGATCGCTAAAAGGGTGTACGGCACAAATGGCTGGGTAAGCCATACAACAGGGAATATCTGGGGACATGCAGCACCCGTGGGAGGTCACCCCTGGGGTATGTTCCCGATGGGGGCAGCATGGCATTGCCAGCATCTCTGGGAGCAGTTTGCATTTACGCGCGACACTCAATATCTTAAAAAACAAGCTTATCCCCTGCTGAAGGGAGCTTCGGTCTTCTGGCTTGAGAACCTTGTGCCATTAAATGGATATTTCATTACTGCTCCAACAGTATCAGCGGAACATGGAGCACTGATGACCACAGAGGGCCTGAATCCTGCTTTTCATGATTCTGTAAGCACCAGGTACAATTATTGCCTGACCGGAGTATATCAGGATATAGAAATGCTGTGGGACCTGTTTACAAACACTGCAGCTGCAGCTGAAATTGCGGGAGAAAAGCTTTTTGCAGATTCTCTTCTGAAAGTGCGGCAAAAGCTTATACCTCTAAAAATCGGGAAGCATGGACAACTTCAGGAATGGTACGATGATATAGACGATCCCGATTGTCATCACAGGCATATCGCCCATTTGTATGCAGTATGCCCGGGAAGGGAGATAAATCCGGTAATTACTCCCGACCTGGCTGAGGCAGCAAAAATATCCCTGAATATGAGAGGCGACGGACGTTTCCCGGAACAAGAATCAGTTTCGGGAGGAAACTGGGCAAGGGCTCACAGGATGTGGTGCTGGACCAGACTATTTGACGGAAACAGGGCTATCAAAATAATGAATGAGCTTCTCACCGATCAGGGATTTGAAAATGGCCTCACATTCCAGCATATTGGTTACCACTGGGGAAGACAGGATTTTTATTCGGAGGGAGATCTGTTTTGTCATTTTCAGCTGGATGCGTCAGCTTCACTGCCCGGATGTATAGCAGAGATGCTTCTTCAGTCGCATATGGGAGAATTATACCTTCTGCCTGCTTTACCCGGTGAATTTAAATCCGGTAAAGTGACCGGCCTCAGGGCACGAGGCGGATATACGGTTAATCTGGAATGGGATAAAAATGAGCTGATAAAGGCAGAAATACTTGCAGGAAAGGGAATTCCCGTTCCAGTTGTCCGTTACAGAAATAATCTGATTGATCTGACGGATTCAAAGGCAATCGAGTTTAAAAGAGCTGATATTTAATATTAAATCCGGAAATAAACATCGGATTCATCCAAAATGGGTCTTCCTAAATCCCTCTAACCTGGCCCCTTCATGAGAGGCTGTCTCAAAAGTCCTTGAGTACCATTGTGTTACCCCTGTGTCCTTTGTGGTTAAACATAAAGAGCTGAACCACAAAGGACAACAAAGGTTGGCACAAAGGGCCCAAAGGTAAACAACACAAATTAATTGCTTTTTATACACCATCCTTAACGCTCTGCCCTCTTCCCCTGAAAGAGAGGGGCTGATGACTGCCTGGATCTTGCTCCCCTTCTCTCCTGGGAGATGGGGCTGGGGGGTGAAGCGAATTAGCCCCGGGAGCGGGTGGCATCTTCTACCAAAATACCTCTCCCTAAATCCCTCCCCCTAGAGGGAGGGACCTAAACTAACTGCACAAAATATGGCATATCTGGACAAATCATTATTGACAAATTTAAAATATCACCACCGGATTATCATCCCCCGCTCTCCTGGGAGCGGGGGATAAGAGGGGGTGAGGAATATCATCAACCTAAAAAGTTGACAAACCAACACCAGATGCTTTTTATATCATTATCTTGCCACACTTAAAATAACATGATTAAATGCAATGCGGAGGTCACTTGTATTCCTGATTTTTTTAACATGCGTTATTACTTATACTTCAGGTGCTGAGAGGGAAAAGGAAAAAACCAAAAAGGGCTGGTCATTTGGTTTCTTCCCTGCATTCGGGTATGATTCAAATACGGGAGTTAAGTACGGTGGGGTTCTTAAGCTGTTCGATTACGGCGATGGCAGCAGTTATCCTGCTTATGACCAAAGTCTGCATTTCGAGTGGTCGCGTACAACAAAAGGATCAGGAGTAAACCAGCTTATTTACGATACCAGGAAACAATTCCCGGGAATCCGCATTATGGCTGAGGCTAGTTATCTTACCGAAAAAGTGCTCGATTTCTACGGATTCAATGGCTACAACGCATATTACAATCCGGGATTTACATCCTCCTCTGATCCTCTGTACCGGTCTTCTGTATTTTACCGTATGGAACGCGGCCTGATCAAAACCAGGCTCGAATTCATTGGAAAGCTTAAGGGTGATGCCTTGAAGTGGTTCGGAGGTTTTGAATACATGAATAACAAGCTCGATACGGTCGATATCAACAAGATCAATGAAGGAAGGGATGCTGCTGATTTCCTGCCTTATATTGGAGGCGGATTGTACGGTGATTTTATAAGATGGGGACTGATCCCGGAAGATCAGGCTGACGGCGGACAAACCGGGATCTTTAAACTAGGTGTCAAATACGATACCCGCGATAATGAACCTAATCCCATGACCGGTCTGTGGACCGAACTGCAGCTTCTTATGGCCCCCGGATTCCTGAGCGACGGATATAACTATACACGTGCGGCATTCACTCACCGTCATTATTTTACCCTGCTTCCTGAAAGGGTCAATCTTGCTTTAAGGGTTTCTTACCAGGCCAAATTGTGGGGTGAAATGCCCTTTTACATGCTGCCTCTTGTATTCAATTCTTCACCGCAGCTCACTCTCAGCGGACTGGGAGGAGGAAAGACAATGCGCGGCATACTGAGGAACAGGGTCGTGGGCGAAGACTTTTTTTACGGAAATGCCGAACTCAGATGGAAAGTATTCAGGGCCGTCATACTGAACCAGAATTTTTATTTTGCCCTGGCAGGATTTCTGGATGCAGGAATGATCACCGGCAAATACAGGCTCCCCGAAACCACAAATCCCGAGGCTGCGCTGTGGCTTGCCAGGGGAGACAGGGAAAAAATGCACCTCTCATACGGCGGCGGCGCTCACTTTGCAATCAATGATAATTTTGTAATTACAATGGATTATGGATGGGCTGCAGACCCCCGCGACGGTATACGCGGGACCTACATCGGGTTGAATTTTCTGTATTGATACCGGATATTTTATGATTATAATTACAGCTTATTTCTAGATTAATTATTGTATCTCAATAATTATTTATTGTTATTCAATATATATTTATTGTATATCAATATGTGGTTAGCCCCAAAGATCCGGACAATAACTTAAACATCTGCCGTTGTTGTGGAAGATCCTGTGGAACCGGGATAATATGTTATATTCCTGATTACAATATTTACAATTCTGCCGTCATAATACTGGGTCTGCCTGATCCAGTTGCCGGCTTCATCATATTCATATTCAAACAGGAATTTATATTCAGAGTTATCCTGCGGGACTGAAATAACGTATTCCGTTACATCATTGTTTGAATTTCTGATGAATTTGCTGATAGTCTTAACAGTACCATTACCATCTTTTTCAGTTTGTGAAACAAGTTCTCCGTCCACAAAGTCATTTATAACAGCCCCTGTCACGGAACCGTCACTGTCGAGTGTTTTTGTTTCGCAAATGTCATTCCCGGAATATTTATATTCAAAACTTTTTACAATAGTTTTATTTTCATCATAGATTTTTAGTCCCGCCGCCCTTCCGCCATCCAGAACAGGAACTTCCCTGCCGATTACTTTATTTCCTGAGAATCTTTCGATACCTGTACATATCCCTTTTCTGTTATAAACATATTTTGATGTTTCAACAACATTCCCGTTAACATCCAGCAAAGATGACTCTTTCAGGTTACCATCTTCATTATATACCCAGGATGACTGATCACGTTTTCTCTTGTCAGCAGAAGGGCATGCTATCCTGGTTCCGGGATTATGTACTTTTTCATCAATTGTCTGAACCTTTCCTTTTAAATTGGCCAGCTCGAGGTCTGTTTTGGTGAGTGAGTCATCAGTCTTGCATGAGAAAACTGCGGTAATTAGTAAAAAAAATGCTGCAAACGCTGCCAACCACTCCACGGGAGTTTAGCGGGGA
>CAZTDW010000240.1:0-5973 GCA_964611835.1 uncultured Rikenellaceae bacterium
CAGGACATGGGCGTTCCCCTCGGTATTGCTGACTTCAAAGGAGTTCAGCGAGACGGAATTCCTTCCGGAAACCGGATTTTCAGAATGCCCTATTTCGATCCTGAGGGAAGAATGACAATAATGCAGTGGAACACTGCAAAACTTGGCGTTGATTACCGGATAGGCCCGAGAGAAACCAAAGTTGAAACATTCACCTTCAGGCTTCCGTACGAAGTTGCCCCGGGCGAAATGAAAGTAAATGCGGTCCTCAATTATCAGTTACTTGTAAAACCCGTGGCAGATCTTCTCAAGGTTCCCGAGGATGAATCAGAAATAAAGCTTGTTAATGAGCATTTTACTACTCTGAATATTTTACCGTAGGCATAATATAAATCAAAGGGAAAAGAAATTGATGGCATATGACTATTAAATCAAAATTATTCACTTATGAAGAAAATAAGATTCTTTAAATTTTTACTTCCTGCTGTTGTTATAATCCTGTCCATTACAGTTCAGGATGTAATTTCAATACCCGCATTTGCGCGCAAATACCAGATAAGCTGCCAGGTTTGCCATTCACCGGTGATGCCACGGCTTAAACCTTTTGGCGATGATTTCGCAGGTAACGGCTTCAGGCTGACGGAATATGAATCACCCCGCCATTTCATCAATACAGGCGACGACAAGCTCTCTCTTTTCAGGGAACTTCCCGTGGCAATCAGGATGGATGGTTATGTCTCCTACAATTTCGGAAATGAGGGTTCAGCTGACTTTGGCGCGCCGTTCGTTCTGAAAATACTTTCGGGAGGAGAGATTTCAGATAAACTTTCCTATTATTTCTATTTCCTTTTTAATGAAAGAGGAACGATAGCAGGTGTCGAAGATGCCTTCCTTATGTACCGCGATTTTCTGAACACCGGCATCAATCTTTATATAGGTCAGTTCCAGGTTTCCGACCCTCTTTTCAAGGGGGAACTCAGATATACCCTGGAACCATACAGGATCTATGGATCTGCCCCGGGAACCTCCACTGCAGATCTGAAATATGACCGGGGTATAATATTTGAAAGGGATTTCAGCACCGGAACAGCAATAGTCGGGCAGATAGTAAACGGATGCGGAATTGGCGAAGCCAGCAATGATTACCTTTTCGACCGGGATAAATATAAAAACTTCATGATGAAGATAAGCCAGTCGGTTGGAAAAAGCATTTCCATAGGTTTTTTTGGGTATACGGGGAAGGAGATCATAAACCCGTTTCCTGCCGGGCCTATTACAAGCAATATCAGGATGTACGGACCTGATATTACAATTGATCTGGACGAAAAACTGATTATTAATGGACAGTTTGTAAGGAGGACAGATTCAAGGGTAGATGCCGGAGGATTTCCGGGAGATGTGCAACAAGATGTCGTAACATCCGGTGCATTTGCTGAAGTTATTTACGCTCCGAAAGGGGATATGAGCAAATGGTACCTGACCGGTCTCTTCAACTGGGTTGAATCTGATTATAACAGTCTTGATTATACCTCAGCTACACTTCATGCAGGTTATCTTCTGCGTCGCAACATGAGGGTGGTTGCTGAATTTACGCAGGTATTCAGGGACGATCCGTATGGAAAAGTGAATGTGGGAGTCAGTACCGCCTTCTAAGATTTATTAATTCCTTTGCAGCTGTATTGAAAGGAGAAATTATCAAACAGTAAAGTTCGCAGGGGGTTTGGTGCAAGTAATTCAGCTTTACGCTTCCCCTGCGAACTTTATGGTTTAACAGACTTAAGAAATAGCCTGTTTGTTTCTAATGTATTCCTTTTATTTTCTTCTTGAAGAGCCTTTGTTTTCAGAATCCTTGTTGTTACTGCTGCTTCCCTGTCTGACAACGGTTTCTTTTTTACTGCCGCCGCTGCTTCTTCGGGCGGACGAACCGGAAGAAGATACCTGCTCCCTCGACGGCCTGGTGCTGGTGGACCTGGATGCTGACTGAGACCTGTTCTGCGATCTTTCCGAGACAACCGGACCCTGCCTGCGTGATGCTGATGAAGTGTTGCCCGTCGATGAATAGGTCGATTTTCTTTCACTCACATCATCAGATGATCTGCGCGAGGAAGCCGGATTATTTCCTGAAGAGGATCTGGCAGTTGTTCTTTCAGTAGCAATTGATGTTGACCTTCGTGCTGTGGGAGAGTAGTTTCCTGACGATGAGCTGACAGGCTTTCTTTCACTATTTACAGTGGTTGGCCGGCGTGTCGTTCCTGATGTGTTCCCGGATGAGGAACCTGAACTACTCTTCGTATTTACCGTAGTGCCAGATCTCCTGGTGTCGCTGTTGCCCTGTCCGGATGAACTTCTGTTAACCTCACGGTTGACGGTGGTAGATGAACTGCGCCTGGTTGTACCTGTGGTAGTTGAACCCCGGTCGTTTGCATCCGACCGCTGAACGGTTGTCGATGACCTTCTTGTGGTGGTGGTGGTTGTACCATTTGAGGTTCTTCCTTCAGCAGATCCGGCTGAGGATCTCCTGCTTACATTGTTCCCTGAAGAGACATTGGACGGCCTGTCAGGGTGTACTCTTGAATAGAGTGCTTCCCCCTCCCTCCGGAGTTCAGGACGTGAGTAGGTGGTCCGATATGAACCGGAACTTATCCGTGTATTTACAATGTGTGAATGAGACCTGAGACGGTTATAGTACACATCATTCCAGTGTGCGTACCTGTGATGGTTCCACCTGTGATAGTGACCGTAGTAGTGAGGATGCCAGTGATAATGATATCCGTAGTAGTAGTGCCAGTAATATGGGCGCCACGGATTCCAGTAGCGTGGGTAATAGCCCCAGTACCACGACGACCTCCAGACTGAATAGTGGGGAAGGAAGATGAACCTTATCACCGGCCATGCGGCAACTTCCACATAGGTAGTCCGTACGACGGTCACATTGTCCCTTGTTGTCCTTCCGGTATATCCGGGATTGGGAGTCTCGGCATAAATGGGCTCTATAATGTAGTTTCTTCCGTAAAGCAACTCATCACCTACAAGCTGTATCTGCACCGATCCGTCGCGAAACCGCTCTACTGTAAAAACGGCCACATCCTGTAAGTCATTACGTCCAAGTACAGCCTGGAGCACAATTGTATGAACGTTACTGTTGACATGATCATTGACTCTTATGTAATCAATGAGATTATCCCCGTTAAGGTCGAGATTGTTGATCCTGGAATTTTCATCGTTAAGGCTTCTTTCAAAACCTTCGAGAGTCTCTGAATTCTGGAACAAATTCATAACAGCATAGAGATTGAGGTTATCACCGGGGAGGCCGAGATATTCATCAGGATAATCCTGCGCCATTATTGTGCTCCCGATCACAGCCAGGGCTGCGAGTATCGAGGTGATTATTGACTTTTTCATTTCTTTGGGTATTAAGAGAACACATTTACCATTCAAAATGCAAAACTTATGCCAATCTTAAAAACGACATATCAGTATAGTATTGAACAAGCCACTTAAATGAGGCTGATTTCTGCTTCCGTCATTAATTTTTTAATGTAATTGAATTATATTTGGTTATCGTACTGCTTCAGTTTCTAATCTGTTAATTTAATTGGATATCATACGATGAATAACACTCCAGATCATTATATACCATGGTTGTTCATCCGTTGTGCCGGTATACTTATTCTGATAATTGAAAATAAAAAAGCATGATAATGAAAAAAACAGTAATTGCAATTCTATTTTCCCTGATCAGCCTCATGTGTGCTGAAAAGTCAGTGGCTTCCGATCCGGAACCCGGGACGCTCCGTGCTGGTTTTGCCAGGACCGATATCACCCCGGAAATCCCTGTTAAACTGTATGGGTATGCCTCCAGGAAAACCTATTCGGAAGGTGTCCATGATCCGCTGACGGCCCGGGCAGTCGTATTTGAGAATAACGGCAAAAGGCTTCTTCTTGTTTCATCTGACCTGGGATCATATGCCAGGGATGTATTTCCGGTAATTCAGAAAAGCATTATGGATAAATTTAATCTTGACGAATCGGAAATTTTCCTTTCAACAATACATTCGCACAGTTCCCCGGTTCTGTCGCTTAACCCTGAGACCGGTGATCCCAATAATATAGAATATACTAAGAAGCTCGAGAAGAAATTGCTTGAGCTGATAGATAATGCTTTTAAGAACATGCAGCCGGTTCTTACGGGATCGGGTACCGGTTCTTCACCCGTCGGTGCAAACAGGCGTGAGATGCAGTCTGACGGATCTATCATACTGGGAAGAAATCCCTATGGTATAACTGATAAGGAAGTCCTGGTATTGAAAATTGCAGCCAGCGACGGAACCAGCCTGGGAGTCCTCTACGACTACGCAACTCACTGCACGTCGCTCGGGGGATCGAATATGAAAATAAGCGGAGATGTTCTGGGCCTGTCAGCACAATTTGTTGAAAAGATCCTCGGAAAAGGTGTAATAACACCGGTATTTGCCGGAGCTTCCGGAAATATTGATCCCTGGTTCAGGGTTCTGCCCGCCTTTAATGAGGAGCCAGGCTGGATCCCTGAACCTGTATTGCTGGGTACATTGCTCGGTGAGGAGGTTGTGCATGTTTACAGACGGATCAGGGATTTAAGCCCCGGCGGTGAGATCAGAACCTCATTTACAACACTTGAATGCCCCAGGAAAAAGACGGATGATAATCCAACCGGCACTGGCCAGCCCCAACCGCCTACAGTACCTGTTAATATCACCGTCGCAAGCATAGGCGATGACGTTGCATTTGTGGGCTTTAATGTGGAAATGCTTACGGAGATTGGCATGGAGATAAAGAAAGGATCCCCCTTCAAACACACATTCATAATTACACACTGCAACGGAGCCAGTGGTTATCTTGCCCCGGCTGAACTTTATAAGGAAGGCGGATATGAAATCGAATCATCACGATTTGAAATAGGATCCTCCGACATGGTTGTAAAAAAATCACTTAGAATGCTTTATGATCTGCACTGATCATCCTAATGAATGAAAAACGCTGCAGGCAACACCCGCTGACGGGGATGTTCAGTTTAAAACATACGGGCCATGATCAAAATTATTAATATTTTACTGTTTACCGGGATGCTGGTAATGAATTACCTTGCCAATGCTCTTCCCCTTAACAACAAGACCACCGGTGAGCTTTCCGACTCTTTCCCCAATCTTTTTGTCCCTGCCGGTCTTACTTTTTCAATCTGGGGCATAATCTATCTTCTTCTTCTTGTCTATTCAATTGTACAGTTTACGGGATCGGACAAGGAAGCCATTTCAGGAATAAGCCTGCTGTTTGGCATTTCCTGCATTCTTAATGCACTATGGATCGTAATGTGGCATTATGAAAAGCTTCCTCTTTCCCTGCTGATAATGCTCGGACTTGTGGTCACGCTGATTTTGATCAATAATCAGATCCGCGACCTTAATCCGGGGATAATAAAAGCATCATTCGGTATTTATCTGGGCTGGATATGCATTGCCACAATTGCAAATGTTACGGCCCTTCTTGTAAACATAAACTGGAATGGGTTTGGCATTTCTCATGAAATCTGGACGATTGTAATGATTTTCTCGGGAATGCTTATTGCCGCACTTTCAGTATGGAATCTGAAAAATCCATACATCGGATTGTCTGTAATATGGGCTTTTATAGGAATAGCCATTAAACGTCAGGATGATTACCGCCAGATCTTTATGTCGGCGATCATCGCCATTTCTGTTATGGCGCTAGTCACTCTGTGGGGCTTTTTTCGAAAGAATGCTTCCTGACGGGTTTCACGGGCCATCCGGAGGATCTGTAAAATTTAGCACAGTTCCTGAAATGCCTTTCTGAAATTGATAGGTTTTGAGATGTTGTGGAATGTCTCCCTTGTTCCGCCGGTACCTATTATTCCTGACTTGTGACGCTCGGTAAAATTAGTTCGGTTTCATTTTCTGACACACTGAAATTTAATGATAAAAAACTCAAAAAAATGATTTT
>CAZTDW010000241.1:0-5970 GCA_964611835.1 uncultured Rikenellaceae bacterium
TAAAAATTGCCGAACTAACTCTAAACAGCATCAAGAAACTGAGGATCGACAGGATTCTTTTTCAGACCGGAGGTCTCAACAATGAAAAACGGACAATCGGTAAGCGACCTGAGAATCATTCCAAGCTCACACATATCATCATCACCCTCCTCATAATACCATAAAATGCGGGCATACTTCTCTATCTCCCCCATCCTGGCTATCTCCTTGATGATATTGTAAATCCACTTCGTAGAGCTCGTATTTATATACTCAAACCCAAATTCTATCTGCGTCTCTTCACGGCATAACTTAACATACCTGCTTATCCAGTCATATACGGGACGATAAATTTCTCCGGGATTCTCAGTAATTGACCGTCCCTCAAAAACTATCCGGCCTTGTTCAAGACATATGGCAGGAGTCCTTTTTGTTGCCTCAACAGAATATTTCAGCAGATGTTTCATTACTCTAAAAACGCATGGCCGCTGTTTTTATTCTGTCACTGCTTAAAAAGGCCTTAATTATGATAAGTTATACCGGGGATTACAAAAGATTCATCTTCTTACCTGGTCCGGTCGAAGAGTGTTGGCTCAGGTTCTTCCCATAAGGTAGGATGTTCATCCTCAAATCTTTTTAAAATAGCTCTCATTATTGTCTCCCTCATGAATTCCGACCTGTTCTTCACTCTGTAGCGGGAACAATAGATACCCAGTGCCCTGGCTTCCCTGCTGTTAAGCATAAGAGAAAACCTGCTGGTCCTTTTTAACCTGTCCTCCTTATAAAGACTCCTCTTCAAAAAAACAACTGAAATAATCGTCTAATATAGAAAAACCGGGCTTCTCCGGATTTGGGATTTTAAATAGTTTTGAACAGGAAATAAAAAGCCAGTCTGTAACCGACTGGCTTTTTGATTGTTATTATATTAACAACTTAAATGAACATCTATGCTTTTCCGGCGCTGCCCAAAACGTTGACGACCTTATGCTTGTAAAGCTCCTTCAGTTTATCACGGGCAGGGCCCAGATAATTACGGGGGTCAAATTCACCAGGCTTTTCAACAAAAACCTTCCTGATGGCAGCAGTCATAGCAAGGCGTCCGTCGCTGTCTATATTGATCTTGCAGACAGCTGATTTTGCAGCCCTGCGAAGCTGGTCTTCAGATACGCCTGCGGTGTTTTCCATTTTGCCGCCATATTTGTTTATTTCGTCGACGATATCCTGAGGTACCGATGAAGCACCGTGGAGAACGATAGGGAATCCGGGGATCCTTTTTTCACATTCTTCGAGTATATCAAACTTCAACGGAGGGGGCAGTTCGCCCGGCTGAACCTTGAATTTGAAAGCTCCGTGTGAGGTGCCTATGGAAATTGCAAGTGAGTCAACTCCTGTCTTCTTCACAAAATCCTCAACTTCCTCGGGTCTCGTATATGAAGAATGCTCGGCAGAAACCTCATCTTCAATACCGGCTAGCACTCCAAGCTCACCCTCGACGGTAACATCATACTGATGCGCAAAATCGACTACCTGTTTTGTAAGTCTGACATTTTCCTCGTAAGGGAAATGAGATCCGTCGATCATCACCGACGAAAAACCGGTCTCAATGCATGATCTACATGTCTCAAATGAATCTCCATGATCAAGATGGAGTACAATGGGAATCTGATAACCCAGCTCTTTGGCATATTCAACAGCCCCCTTTGCAAGGAACTGCAATAATGTCTGGTTGGCATATTTGCGGGCACCTTTAGAAACCTGGAGAATCACCGGAGATTTTGTCTCAACACACGCGCTGATTATCGCCTGCAGCTGTTCAAGATTGTTGAAATTAAATGCAGGAATGGCATATCCGCCCTTAACGGCTTCCCTGAACAGTTCCCTTGAATTTACTAATCCTAATTCTTTGTAATGAAGCATAATTCATCGTTTTTAAAATGACGACCAAGATAGTTATTTTAGCCTTTGCAGCCAAAAGATTTTCTTAAAACCTCAAGCTTCCTCTCTAATCTGCTCAGGTTAATACTGAAAGGAACAAGGCTGAGACAGGCAAAAATGTAATACAATAAATGAGTTTCTGTAGATGCCATTTAAACCTAATTGTTTATCTTCGTAACCTTATTTTAAAAAGTCTTCTGCCCCTGTGAAGGGAATATGATGCAGCATTTTTAATAAAAAAGGATCATTTATTTATGCCATCCGGCAGATTTACATATACAAACCATTGTGCAATGAAAACGTTTCTGGTATTGATAACCGCTTTTTTGTTTGTTCTGGCGGGTAAGACTAATGCGCAGCAGGAACTCTGGTCGCTTGAAAAATGCATCATTTATGCAGTCGATCATAATATTCAGATCAAGCAGCAGATACTTCAGACAAAGGTTCAAAAGAACAATTATGACCAGTCAAAGCTTAATCTGCTGCCTACTATAAACGGTTCCGCCTCGCACGATTATTCTTTCGGCAGGGCACTTGACCAGAATTCCTATGAATTCTACAATCAGACTGTTCTGTCGGATTATTTTTATGTCGGTGGCAGGACAAATCTCTTCAATGGTCTGCAGAATTTCAACAATATCCAGAAAAGCAAATACGAGCTGCTTGCCGGGCAGCAGGATCTTCAGAAAATCAGGGATAATGTTTCACTGGCGGTTGCTATTGCATACCTTCAGATCCTTCTCAACAAAGAACTTGTAACAGCCAATGAGAATCAGCTTAATATAACCCTTCAGCAGATAGAAAAAACCAGGAAGATGGTCGATGCAGGGAGCGTTGCCAGGGGAAATCTTCTCCAGATAGAAGCCCAGGCTGCTCAGGAGGAGCTGAGCCTTATTACAATGAAGAACCTGCTTGACTTATCCTATCTTGATCTCACGCAGCTTCTTGAATTTGAATCACCTGCCGGTTTTGAGGTTGAGGTCCCTATGATCGATTTAGGAGCCATTTCCGTCATCCCGGGAACAATAGATGAAATATACAATCTTGCAGCACAGTCGAGGCCTGAAGTCAAGAGTTC
Source organism: uncultured Rikenellaceae bacterium (assembly GCA_964611835.1). Classification (GTDB taxonomy): domain Bacteria; phylum Bacteroidota; class Bacteroidia; order Bacteroidales; family VadinHA17; genus LD21. The sequence continues at coordinate 2,993 of CAZTDW010000241.1, forward strand.
GGAGCTCAGGCTGGCTGCAACTGAATATGACCTGAAAATAGCGAAGGGATACAGAAGTCCCTCATTTTCGCTTAGTCACACCTTCGGTACCCGCTATTCGTATATTTATGACCTCCCGGGCATGCAGCCATTTGGCGACCAGCTTAAGAATAACAAGAGCTTCGGGCTTGGCGTCTCGATGAATATACCGATCCTCAACGGATGGCAGGTGAACAAAAATATCTCCAACTCGAAACTTGCTGTTGAGAACAGCCGTTATACCCTTGAAGGGACAAAAAAGCAGCTTTACAAAGATATCCAGCAGGCTTATGCCGATGCAATGGCAGCACTTAAAAAGTACAATGCGAGCCAGAAAGCAGTTAACTCCATGGAGGAATCATTCCGTTACACCGAACAGAAATTCAATGTGGGTATGGTGACGCCAATCGATTACAATGCATCAAAAACGCAGCTTCTCAATGCCCAGTCGGATATGTCGCAGGCGAAATATGAATTTGTATTTAAGATTAAAGTTCTTGATTTTTACAGGGGAATACCCCTTACCCTTGACAAGTAGTTAAATTTTTATACGATGAAATCAAATAAGTTACTTAAGATTCTGATCCCGGCGGTAGTAATACTTCTCATCTTTGCAATTGTCGGAAAGAAAATGGGATGGTTCGGCAAGGCAGCAGCGGTAAAGGTAGCGGTCGAGACGGCAGAAAGGAGGGTGATTGTGGAAACGATCACGGCCAACGGTAAGATCCAGCCCGAAAAGGAGGTAAAGATCACCCCGGATGTGTCGGGTGAAATTGTGGAGCTGACGGTAAAGGAGGGCGATCAGGTAGAGAAAGGACAGTTGTTGCTCAGGATAAAACCCGATGTTTATATCTCCCAGAAAGACCGTTCACTGGCAGCAATCAGTTCCGCGCGTGCAAGGCTTGCGCAGGCTGAAGCTCAGTTCATTCAGGCAGAGCTTACTTTTAAAAGGACTGAGCAGCTTTTCAGGGAAGAGACCATTTCAAAATCGGAATTTGAACAGGCTGAGGCATCATACAGGGTTGCAAAAGCCGAGGTGGATGCTGCCAGGTTCTCAATTGTCAGCGCCGAGGCGTCAGTCAAGGAAGCCAATGAAAACCTTATCAAGACTTCAATATACTCACCTATGACCGGCACTGTGTCGATGCTTCTTGTTGAGCTTGGAGAAAGGGTGGCCGGAACGGGTCTGATGGCAGGGACTGATATGCTGAGAGTGGCTGATCTTTCCAGGATGGAAGCGCAGGTTGAGGTAAATGAGAATGATATTCCGAGTGTAAAACTGGGTGACACTGCAACCATCGAGGTGGATGCTTACCCCGATCACAAGTTCAAAGGTGTGGTGACTGAAATTGCAAGTTCAGCGAAAACCACCGGAATTTCTGCCGATCAGGTTACGAACTTTGATGTAAAAATTCTCATTCTCCCTGAATCATACCAGAACATGGAAAGTGGATCTGACGGTCATCCGCTCAGACCCGGAATGTCGGCAACCGTGGATATACAGACCAGAACAAAATCAGGGATTATTGGTGTGCCAATTGAATCGGTGACCACCAGGACTGATACTACAAAAGTTACTTCAACGCCATCTGATGAGGATATCCGTACAATTGTCTTCATTACCGACGGCGAACGGGCTCTTGCAAAGGATGTCAAAACCGGGATACAGGATAACACCTACATTGAGATAATCTCGGGAGTCTCTGATGGGGAAAGGGTCATTTCCGCCCCTTTCAGCGCCATAAGCAAAAAACTGGCAGATAGTTCGCTCATAGAAATTGTAAAGAAAGAGGATCTGTTTTCAGTAAAATAAAGCTGCCTCTTCTTCAGGATTATGATCATATGCCTTGAAACTTCAACATCTGTCTGTTCTGTGGCCCTTTGCGACAGCAATGGGGTTATTGATCTCAGGGAAAGCGCTGAAAATAAATCTCATGCATCACTGCTCACCCTTTTTATAGATGAACTGCTCTCAAATGCAGGCGTTTCCGCACCAGAACTGGAATCAGTCGTTGTCAGCAAGGGCCCGGGGTCCTATACGGGACTGCGGATCGGAGTTTCTGTCGCCAAAGGACTGGCTTATGCCGCATCAATACCACTTATTGGTGTTGAAACCACACTTTCAATGTTTTACGGGATCCCGGACAATATCAGGCAAAAGTATGGCGTTGATAATAAATCGTTGTTGATACCAATGATTGATGCGCGACGTATGGAGGTCTATTATTCGGTTTATACCTCTGATGGTATGAAAGTAAAGGAAATATCAGCTGAGATAATTGACGAAAATACTTTTACTGACATTCCGGAGTCTGTCAGGATACTGATTTTTGGCGACGGAGCCGCCAAATGCAGGCAGATACTAAGCAGGAAGAACATTGAATTTGCCTCAGAATTCAGAATGTCGGCTGCCTGGATGTACAAACCTGCATATGAATCATTTGCCGCCCGCAGGTTTGAGGATGTCGCATATTTCGAGCCGTTTTACCTGAAGGATTTTATTGCAACCAAACCAAAAGGATTACTGTCTGGCAAGTAATTTGCCAGATAATTGCAGGCAATAATTATATTAATCGATGAAGCAGCTGAAATATTTGATATTTTGCCTTTTATCAACTGTGTATTTATCCGGGCAGGAATTTTCCTATATCCCGGGTGAAAGGGTGGAATATGCAATAAATTATGGCCTGGTGCAGGGTGGTATCGCATCGCTTGAAATCAGATGTGATACTTTCAGCGGAAAGCAGGTTTACCATTCAGTCTTCCTTGGAAAAACCACCGGAGTAGCTGATGCCATTTTCAGGGTAAAGGATATATATGAAAGCTATATCGACCCGGCAACACAGCTGCCGGTCTTTTCCATCAGGAATATTCAGGAAGGCCGCTACAGGAGATATAATGAGGTAATATTTGATCATCATTCGCGGGCCGATTCGGCAATCCTTACAAGTAACCTCACC
>CAZTDW010000242.1:0-5970 GCA_964611835.1 uncultured Rikenellaceae bacterium
CCGCTCCTTCCCCCCTGGGGGAAGGTTGGGAAGGGGGTTGCTTGTAACACCTCACGGAATTAGTTTTCATTCCCTAATATAAATTGAATATGAATAATAATAAAATCAGACAGTAGTTTTTTAATGCATTAACGTCTATTTTGTGACCATGTTCAACTGATTTATTCTACCGCACTAATTGTCACAAGTCAGGACCTGCGAAGTAAATTTATATCTTTTGGAATACTTGAGACACTTATTTTTTAAATAAGTTAATTCCTTTATTTTTATAAGATGAATTTACTGAGGGCTGCAAAAGGGAAAGTCATTATAACCCCGCCACCCGGAACACCGATGGCTGGTAATATCAGGTCTGACAACAAATCTCGTGGTGTTCACGACGACCTGTTTTGCAGCATTATCATCCTAAAAGACGGTAACACAAAAATCTGCTTCCTGGATTTTGACCTTATCGGTCTTGAGTATTCCACATGTAATGAAATAAGGACGCGAATTTCAGAATGCACGGACATTCCTTCCTCAAATGTGATGATATGGGCCACCCATACCCACTCCGGACCTGATACCGGCATGCGTATGTATAAGGGTAATGAAGATGCTGTAGCCGGCTATCTCGGGAAACTTGTAAAGCTTGTGGCGGATGGAGTGAAAGAAGTAAATGCAAATTTTGAGGAAGTAAGGCTGCAGGCAGGCAGGATCCTAGTTTCCGACCTGAGCTTTAACAGGAGACTTGTCAAAAATGACGGAAGTGTCGTGATGAACTTTGAAAGTTTCACACCTGAACAGATTGAGGGCACCACCGGCCCCGTTGACCAGGAATTGATTGCACTCTCTTTATGGGATATTGCCGGAAGACTGTTTGCGATACTGGTAAACTTTTCCCTTCACCCCGCAATTCTTGTAGGTCACGAATGGCTTATATCGCGCGATTTCATTCACTATCTCGAAAATACCATACTCGGGCATTACGGTAAAGATGTTGTAATGCTTTTTGCCAACGGCGCTGAGGGTAACATAAATCATCTCAATTATCAAGATCGGGATCAGATGAGGAATTTTGCCGAAGCGGAAAGGGTGGGGAAAAAGCTTGGTGAATATGTGGCAGAGGCACTGGTAAACTCTATTTCAATTCATGGGAAAATAAGGTTTGCCACTGCAAAGGCATCCATCCCGTTCCGTAGTATCAGCGACGAGGAAATTTCATGGGCCGGGATGGTAATTGAACGTGACAGGAATATTGCAGAAGATATGTTTGACGGCATTCCTGACAAGACCTACGCCAGAATGATACTGGAAATGGCAGAACGTAAGGAACCGGAATGTGAAATATTCCTTCAGGGGATGGCTATACACAACTTTGCCATCGTCACATTTCCAGGAGAGGTTTATGCCGAGTTCGGACTAAGGGTAAAGGAACTATCGCCATACACCTATACAATGATCATAGGACTGGCGAATGGCCAGGCAGGATATATTCCCGACAGAAAAGCCTTTGATCAGGGAGGTTATGAAGTACGTACCGCCTGGACCAGTCAGCTTGCAAAAGATGCCGGCGAAATACTTGTCAGCCTTATTGACGGAAGGATTATTGACAACCTTCACAGCCAGAGCGTTAAAACTATGGAAAGAAAGGCTTCTGACAATAAATATCTTCACAGGGATTTTCATATCGCCCTTAACCTGATGATGAATTACATACTCGATAATTTTGGAGAAGAAGCTTTGAAAGAGTATCTTGAGCAGTATTCAGGGGCGTTCCACAAGCTGCTTAACCCCAGGCTTAAAGGCGGTGACAAGGAATTGCTTGCAGACTACTTCAGGGAAAAATACAGAAGTGAGGAGTGGCCTGTCAGGATCTCTGTAAGCGAAGATACTGTCATGATTGAGCAGGAAGCCTGTCCGGGAATGGCAGCCATTCTTGCCAGGGGAGAAAAACCATGCAGGTTGTACGTCGAGACCTACAGCACAGTTTATAAATCACTCTGCGAAGGCACGCCATTTGAATATTCGCTCGATTATTTTGACATTGATACAGGAGCCTGCAGACAACGCTTTATAAATAACGGAGGAAGAATATGATCTCATGCACCGAATTCATTCCTGCATATAGTGAAGGATTTAAGTTCCTTGAGCAACGCGGAGGACCTGCGGAACCCGGCCGCTTCTGGAGCTGGCTGTCTTCATTTTACCTGCGAGACTCTCTTGACCGGCTTATTGCACGGGATGGTATGGAAGGATGTTTCATGTACTGGTCTCATTCACTTAATGAAGAAGCGGCCGGATTCAGGATGATGCTGGATGAGATAAAGGGGGAATTTACCATTGAAATGACCCGCTGTCCTTCGCGGGCAATGCTGAATGAGATGGAGCATCCCGAGCCGTACCATTCCTACTGTTCTCACTGTGCAGCGCTTTACAGGCCGGTTGCAGAAAAACACGGATTAAAGTATGAAGAGGACATTTCAGGTTGCGGACAGGCATGCTGCAGCCTTAAAATATCATATAATCAAAATCAAATTTAAAACTGAATATTATGGGAAAAGATACCAAAGTTATGAATGCTCCTGATATCGCCGACCTTGGGTTTCCGATGTGGCCCCAGTTTGCACAGGAGACTCTTCAGGATGTTCTTGAACCATTGAAAAATGGCAAGGTCAACTATTGGACAGGCAAAAAGGGAATGGAATTCGAATCGAAATGGGCAGAATGGATCGGGGCAAAATTTGCTGTTTCCTGTACAAACGGCACCGCAGCACTTCATGTAGCGGTAGCAGGACTTGGAATTGGTCCCGGAGACGAAGTGATCGTCCCGTCATATTCATTCATCGCCTCCTCATTCTGCGTGCTCCAGGCTGGAGCTATACCTGTTTTCTGCGATGTGACTGATGATCATACAATCGATCCCGGACAGATAGAAGCACTGATAACAAAAAGAACAAAGGCGATCATTGTTGTTCACCTTTATGGCGTGGTTACCGACATGGGGCCTGTTATGAGCATTGCCTCAAAACATAACCTGAAGGTAATTGAAGATTGCGCCCAGTGCTTCGGAGGTGAATACAATGGCATAAAAGCGGGTGTTATTGGCGATGTCGGATGTTTCAGCTTCTGTCAGAGCAAACACTTTACAACGGGAGGTGAAGGTGGCATGGTGGTCACCAATGATGAAGATCTTGCCTGGGAATGCCGTTCATTCAGGGATCACGGATATGATGTAAGGGAAAGGATGAACATGCTGGCACTGGAAGAAAAACTCCCGTATATCCATAACAGGGTGGGATTTAATTACAGGATGACGGAGATTCAATCAATAATCGGGCTCAATGAGCTTAAAAGGCTCGATTCGTGGAACCTTGCCCGCAGATTTAAATATGCTGCAATGTACGACAAAGCTTTCTCACAGCTCAGAGGAGTAAAAAAACTGCCCGTTAACACCCCGGAGAGGAAAAATGCCTACTGGTGGTATCCCATACTACTCGATACGGAAGTCCTTGATATCGATGCCCCGGGAATGATTTCAGAACTCCATGATCAGGGAATACCATGTTATGGGATACAATGGCCCGAAGCATATATGGAGAGAGCTTACAGGGAACATAATGGTTTCGGATCACATAAATTCCCGTTCAGGTCAGAGGAATATACCGATAAAGAAAGTGTAAAATATGACGGGGTGTTCTGCAAAACTGCAAATTCACTCAGGGCAAAAACAATCTGTCTTTTCCTTCATCCTTCATGGGAGGAAAAACATATTGACAGATGCATCGAAGCTTTCAGGTCATCATGCATGAAACACCTTAAGTAAAAAATAACCCGTAATGAAAGTACTTGCAGTAGGATGTCATCCCGATGACCTTGAGATCGGATGCGGAGGAACCCTTGCATTGTATGCCGGAAAAGGTCATGAGGTTTATATGTGTCATGTTGCCAACGGCGACATGGGGCATGCAGTGATACTCCCCGGCGAGCTGGCAGAAATAAGGACTGCCGAGGCAGAATCATCAGGCCAGGTGCTCGGTGCCAGGAAGGTTTTCAATCTGGATGTACCTGATCTCTTTGTCAATTCACACGATGAGGATCAGGTGCGGAAAATGGTGGAGGTTATTCGCCTGGTACGGCCGGATGTGATCATCACACACTATCCCGATGACTACATGAGGGATCACTGCGAAACAAGCAAGCTTGTCTTCAATGCCAGTTTCTCATCCAGCATACCTCATTATGAAACTGAAACCACGCAATGGCAGGTTATAGCGCCGCTCTATTACATGGACACCCTGGCCGGAGTAGGTTTCCTGCCTGAAGAATATACTGATATAACCGGAACTCTTGAGACAAAGCTCCGGGCTCTTGAAAAGCACGAAAGCCAGCTCAAATGGATGAGGGATCATGATGGCATTGATTTTCTTGATTTCGTAAGGACGGTGTCAAAATTCAGGGGCCTGCAGTGTGGTGTCACATATGCTGAAGGTTTCAGATCATGCAAAAGCTGGCCCCGCCTGTCCGTAAAAAGACTACTTCCCTGAAAAAGATCCCATGGGAACGATCAGATTCAACAACGGATTTTATGCGGCACTGGGTACTCCGGCAGATGAGAACGGAGCCTTCAGCAGGGAAAGCTTTATACATCAGATCGAACTGATGATATCGGCCGGAGCTTCGGGGCTTCTTTGCATGGGTTCAATGGGCCGGATGGAGTCGATAAGGGACAGGGATTATCGTGCAATTACCGAAGTTTGTGCATCAGTTGTTAGAAACAGGATCCCCCTTCTGGTGGGAGCGATGGATTGTTCAACAGGAAGGGTCCTCGACAGGATCGGATCGCTTAAAGGTCTTCAGATTGACGGAGTGGTGGCTACCCCGCCATTTTATTCAAAAGTTGGTGAACCGGGAATGATCAGGTTTTTTAACGGTATTGCCATGAACCGGGAATACCCTGTCTATATTTATGATCTTCCGTCAGTAACACAGTCGCCGGTAACACTCTCCGTAATAAGGGCTCTGACTCAAAACAAAAACATCAGGGGGATTAAAACTGCAAACCTTAACCTGATAATGGAACTTGAGCGTAATGGCATCTCCGGCGACGATTTTTCTGTCTTTTACAGCAATCTCGATTCCTTTGATGCAGCTATCAGGGCAGGCATAATGAAAAATCTTGACGGTATGTTTACATGCACCCCGGTAAACAGCCGTCTTATGTACACAACAGTTAATGACACCGGTTCAGCACATGTCTCTCATCATCTGAACAATATCCTGAAACTGAGAAACCTTTTTCTCAGGGAGGATGTACTGGCTTCCTATTCCTTTGCAATGGAACTGATAGGATGCCCGGGCAATTATCACTGCGATTATTCGGCCCCGGTTTCTGCCGGGCTGAAAGAGATGATCTTTAACTGCATGAAAGAAATAGGGGAGATCTGAAATGAAGCCGGGTTTTGATATCTCACCTCTTACTCTCGGAACAGCCCAGCTGGGATTGGACTACGGAATTGCCAACATCGAAGGAAAACCGGATGAAGCCAAAGCATACAGCATAATCAGTACGGCCCTGGATAACGGCATCAAGTGTATTGATACTGCAGCAGCTTACGGGGATTCTGAAAAAGTGATCGGAGATTTTTTCAGATCCGGAAAAGGGAAAAGAGAGGATGCAGTTATTGTTACAAAACTCAGGCTCGGCCAGATAAGCCTGCAAGAAACGGAGGCATCGATAATGCGTTCATTTGAGAAGTCAGCTGATAATCTTGCGACCGGTCATATCGACATATTGCTGCTTCATGATCCAAAGGAGTACATTACCCATGGCCGGGAAATTTCAAGATGCTTTAACAGGCTGGTTTCAGAAGGTATGGTAGGCATGGCCGGAGCCTCATGCTACTGCTTTGACGATATAAGAGGCATGCTTGAAGATCCCGTATTTAGAGTATTTCAGATCCCTGTGAACCTTCTTGACAAAGCTGTGAA
>CAZTDW010000243.1:0-5968 GCA_964611835.1 uncultured Rikenellaceae bacterium
GTTGAATGAGTAAGTTCTTATCATAGCTCTAATCAGCTTAAAACCAGCTAGCTACCCCCTTCCCTTTCTTTAAAGGGAAGGGGCAGGGGATGGGTTTCTTAGACTCATAAACTGAGTGGTCACATCTTATACCGCACTAATTGTCAAAAGTCAGGACGATAACTCATTTTAAGTGACAGCCCTGGCATTCTTTATCACAATGCCTGCTTAAAGTCATATCCCTGCCAAATCAGGTAATGTTGTTTTTTTCTTTATAAATTTTTATCAGGATACATATCATTCCAGTGTTCTGGCTGATTCTTAAGCTTCATGTCAAACCATGACATAATGGTATCGTGCCATTGAAGGCGCTTTTTGTAGTCGAGGATATGGTGGTTCTCACCGTTGATAAGTACCATTTCGACATCCTTGCCAAGGATCTTAAGGGCGGCATAAAACTGCAGGCTTTCCCCTACGGGCACATTAGTATCGACTGTGCCGTGCAAAAGCAAAATTGAATTCCGGAATTTGTCTGCATTAAACAAGGGGCTATTATCAACATAAATATCCTTCCGGTTCCAGGGATAACTGTATTTTGTTGCACCTGAGCTGTATGAATATCCCCAGTACCCTTCTCCCCAGTAACTTGTGATGTCGCTGATCCCGGCATGAGAAATGGCTGTTTTGAAAAGATCGGTCCGGGTCTGCAGAAGCATGGTGGTAAATCCGCCGTATGAGGCACCTATGCATCCTACGTTCTGAGCATCGGCAGAAGGAAATGAGGCAAGGAATTTTTTCGTACCCTCAATAATATCGTCAATGGCTTCCCGTCCCCAGCCATTGACATGCAAGGCTGAAAAATCCTGTCCGAAACCAGTTGATCCGCTGGGCTGCAGAACATAAACCATATAGCCCTCTGCTGCCCAGATATTTTTAGGATAGCGGCCTCCGAAAGCCCTGTTGGTGGGAGTGGTGCCTCCATAGTAGTTTACGATGACAGGATATTTTTTTGCAGGATCGTAGCCGACAGGATAATATAGGCGCCCATAAATGGTTGTTCCCCTGGAATTTATAAAATTCCATTCTTCAGATTTCCCAAACTCCACATCTTTCATATCTGCAGCTTTTGGATCGAGAAGCAAAGTCGGTTTTCCGGTATTCAGATCAAGGGCAAACAGTTTTTCCGGTGTACTGATACTGCTCCCCATGAAAACTGCAAGCGGTTTATCAAAGGCATAATCTATTGATGTGATGACTTCAACGGGCACATTGATCTTGTTGAAATTTCTTTTTTTCAGATCCATGCGGTAAAGATTTACATAATCACGTTCGTCAGCTGTAAAATAAATTTTACCGTCCTTTGACCAGTAAGCCCTTCCGACAGCCGGATCAAAATCGCGGGTGAGGGCCTCAACCTTTTTTGTCCTCAGATCGAAGAGAAAAAGCTGGGTGTCATAGCTGTTTGGAATTCGTCCCGGGCTAACTTTCATACCAAGTTCTCCGAATGTTTCCGGTCCGCCTGAAACCAGCAGCTGTGTACCATCAGGCGAATACTGGCAAAATCCGCTGTTGAGTTTGTCTTTCCAGATAGTATCAACATTCATCGTAACGGGTTCCAGTTCGTAAAGGTTTTGTTTCGAGAAAGGCACTTCATTGTAATCCATTCTGGAGGTTGAGAACAGGATACGTGAACCATCCGGTTTGATGTCATGAAGGTATGCCGATTCGGCACCTGCTGTAAGGGGCCTGGCCAGTTTTGTTTTAAGGTCGAAGTAATACAGATATGACCGGTTCCGTGTGTTTGGAATACGATCCTCGTTTCCGAAAATGCGTTTAAGGTCGCCGGTCTTTTCAGATTCTTCATCACGCAAAAAAAGAAAATAGTCCTCCTTTGGCGACCATTCTATCCTTTCTGGCGACTTCAGTCCGGAAGCCTCCAGGCTTTCTTCACCGGTTTTTACATCAAACAGATACACATCTGATTGCCCGTCATTGTCAACCTGGTAATAAAACCTGTCGGTTATGGGCAGCCAGTCTGCGCGTATGGCATTGTTACGCAATGAAAACAGATTCCGGTTCAGTTCCATGTCATATATCCGGAATGACCGCTGTGATTTACCGCTTCCCGGTAAAACCTCATTCAACTGTATCAGAAGGTATTTACCCGAGGCTGAAAGTCTTGCATCCGCAACGCTCTCTCCTTCGAGAACATCGTGAATTGTAACTGTCCGCTTCGGATTGGCGGTCCAAGTAAGCACTGCCGAATTGTTATCGGCAATGATACTGGCTGCAAAACGCATCGATTTACCTGTGCTGATCATCTTAAACAACAATCCGTGGACTCCGGTGCCCAGGGTAAGGTCAACTTTCACCGGTTTATCAGAGGACTTTCCCTGGGTCTTTATTTTTTTGCCATCAAGGTAAAGCTCGAAAATTGCATCGGTTGAAATATTCAGTGAAGCTTTTGTCCAGCGATCGCTTCTTACAAAGCCGGCCATCTGAAGCAGCTGATCTTCTCCGTTAACCGATGAGATCAGGCTGTCGCTGCCCAGGCTCAGAACATTCCATTTTGCCAGACCGGCATCATCCGCCTGCACGTTCTCGAGTAAAACGGCATGATCAAATTTTTTACCGTCGACAGATTGTTTGTCTGCAAATAATGGTAAATACAATTGGTTTGTACCCGAAATTCTCCATTCGGTGCACTGTGTCTTGTTTTGTGCCGATGCTGCACCAGCTGTCAGCAACAGGAGCAACATGCCGGTAAGTTTTTTCATAGATTTTATTTGGTTTTTGATGTAATGTACTTTTTGAAGTCTCCAAATATAAAAAAAACAATCCTTTCGACTATGAGGGTGTATCAAAAGTCCTTTGAGTTCCATTGTGTTACCTTTGTTCCCTTCGTGGTTAAACATAAAGAGCTAAACCACAAAGGATCACAAAGGTTGGCACAAAGTGCTCCAAGGAAAGCAAAGCAAATTTATTTGCATTTGATACAGCCTCACAATTATTTCTGATATAGAGTTCCCTATGGTTTGGTTCAGCAACCTGCCTTTTTGATTTTTCAGGAACTTGCACAGAAATACACAGAGAAGGCACAAAGATCCACTGAGTTAGTGGGGGAGTATTACTCCGTGAAACTCCGGAATACTCCGGGTAACTTCCGTGGTTAAGAAAGCCATTGAAGCTAATATAACCTGCCCCCGGGAGGAACATCCCTCTCAGGAATGATCAGCACGCACTCATTCCTGTCATCCGGGACACCCAGCGTCAGCACTTCAGAGATGGCGGGACCGATCTGGCGGGGCGGGAAATTTACCACACACAGTACAAGCTTACCTGTAAGTGATTTTTTATCATAGTTTGAGGTAAGCTGTGCGCATGATTTCCTGATTCCAATCTCCTTGCCAAAGTCGATCGTAAGTCTGAATGATGGTTTTCGTGCTTCAGGAAAATCAAAAACCTCTGTTATTCTGCCGATGCGAATGTCCAGCTTCTGAAAATCTTCAAATGTTGCCATTCATATGTCCTTTATATTTATTCTCATTCAAGTTTGCAAATATAATTTGCAATAAATGATAATTTCCAAAAGGCTGTCATAAATGTGAATACCAATCACCAGTCCTTACTCAAGCAAGGAGGCAGGGGCATGGATCAGCGGGTTTTATATCATAGTCTTTTCGGTTGAACATTTCTCTGTTCAATAATGTTCTAATTCAAACTTCATGGAATGGAAATAATTGTTATTAGCCTCGTGGCATTTCTGACAGCCATCCTGACTTTTTTTTCCGGATTTGGTCTTGGAACGATATTGATGCCTGTCTTTGCAATTTTTTTTCCAGTGGAAATAGCGATAGCATTAACGGGAGTGGTTCATTTTTCCAACAACTTGTTTAAACTATCGCTTATCGGGAAAATGGCGGATAAAGAGGTTCTGCTGAAGTTTGGCATTCCGGCAATTTTGGCTTCATTTGCCGGTGCATGGCTGTTGCTTAGGATAACCAGGATGCCTTCCCTGATTGAATACCAACTCTGGGATAAGAGTTTTGAGATTACCCCTGTAAAACTTATTATAGCCATACTGTTAATCATCTTTTCTTTGCTTGAGATTCTGCCGTCGATGCAAAAAGTTCAGTTCAGCAGGAATAAGCTTGCGCTGGGTGGGGTTCTGAGTGGATTTTTTGGTGGACTGACCGGCATCCAGGGTGCAATTCGAAGTGCTTTTCTTATTAAAAGCGGTCTGTCCAAAGAAGCATACATTGCAACCGGTGCTGTTATTGCATCCTTGGTTGATTTTACAAGACTCTCGGTTTATGCATCACGGTTTAAAGAGGCAAATTTGCATGAGCATCTGATACTGATCATATCGGCAACATTTGCAGCCCTGATCGGAGCATTTACAGGAAACAAGTTGTTGAAGAAAGTAACACTGAGGTTCGTTCAGGTATTAGTTGCGATATTGCTGGTAATAATTGCAATTGCTTTGGGTGCAGGATTAATATAAAATCACAAGATCATGAAAAAACCAGTTTCCCTTATTTTTGAAACAGCTGATGATTACAGGTCAATCCTGCCAAGATTAATTGTTGGTCTGGTTTTTCTTTCCGAGGGAATCCAGAAATTTCTCTTTCCTGAACTTGTAGGAGCGGGACGTTTTGAAAAGATCGGATTTGCAAATCCTGAATTTCTTGCGACATTCGTGGCATCTTTTGAAATTATCTGTGGAGTTTTAGTGTTAGTTGGTCTTGCAGTAAGAGTTTCTGTGATACCTATTCTGATCATAATGATAACTGCAATCACAACCACGAAAATACCGATATTGATTGAAAAGGGATTCTGGCAAATGGCTCATGATTCAAGAACGGATTTTGCCATGACCCTTTTAATTATCTTTTTATTTATCTATGGTGCAGGTAAAATTTCATTTGATTTCCGGATTCAAAAAACACGGGAATCAGAATAGTTTAGAAACACTTGGACATCAACAGGTAATTTCGGGATAAAATGGTGAATCAGGAACAAAAATTATACAGAAAGGCTTATTGGTTAAGCCTGGTTACTATTTTTTACAATATTATTGAAGGGATTGTTTCTATGATCATGGGTTATGAAGATGAAACACTCAGTTTATTTGGATTCGGAGCTGACAGTTTCATAGAAGTAATGTCTGGTGTTGGAATCGCAATGATGATAACTCGCATCAGACGAAATTACGGAAGTTCAAAAAGCAAGTTTGAAAAGACAGCCTTAAAGATAACAGGAACAGCATTTTTTCTTTTGTCAGCTGGTCTGTCTGCAGGTGTTGTTTTGAATATTGTCAATGGTCACAAACCTGAAAGCACATTCTGGGGTGTTATAATTTCGCTTGTCTCGATTGTAGTGATGGTCTGGCTTATGAGAGCAAAGATAGAAACCGGCAGGAAGTTGAAATCTGAGCCAATTATTGCGGATGCAAATTGCACAAAAGTCTGTATATATATGTCTGTTGTTCTGCTTGTTTCAAGCCTTGTTTATGAACTCACGGGATTTGCCTATGCCGATGCAATAGGTTCAGCCGGTCTTATTTATTTTTCCATTACTGAGGGCATTGAGTCATTCGAAAAAGCAAAAAACAAAAAGTGCTCCTGTTGAATTAAAAGCAGCGCCCCGATATAAATCCGGGACGTCTTGATTTTTTTCTTTTAATAATCAGAAGAATTATTGATTCCCAAAAGAATATTAAGTCTATTCCTTTTAACAGAAATATTATCGTTTCAGGTAGAATATATATTGATATACAATAATAAATAGATATAAAACAATATCAATTTTAATTTATACAAACCGGCAGTTTCCTGCCAGCTGATTCAATTCCTGACAGCTTGTATTAAAAAGTTGACGGATCCCGGATCGCAAATCTAAATAGGTTGTAGTCAAAGTCTCCTTCCGGGATGTTCATAAATCGAAAATTGCAATATTAAGAAGATTTTATATTTTCATCAAAATTATG
>CAZTDW010000244.1:0-5941 GCA_964611835.1 uncultured Rikenellaceae bacterium
ATTTGACCAGTTTCCATCACTGTTTGTCTGATAAGTGGGCACTTCTCCCGGTATTGTGGCACTGGTTCCTGCAGTGTAATCACCTGTCAGGTTGTTGGAGGATACAAAAACAAAACGCACAATGTTGCCGGTTTCGTCAACATTATCTGTTAAAGGCCCTGACAGAGCTTCATGCCAGGTGTTCGCAGGAAGCTCAAGTCGTGCCGCAACATAATCACTCTCAGTTCCTGCAACATCATCCTGCATGTAAGTTAAAAGAACATCTGTACTAAAACCTGAAATTCCTGAACTTTCGATCTGCCAGTAGTAATTGAGTGCAGTAAGAGGATCTGTAACACTTGGATGGCTGCTGTTAACCGGATTTACTTTTATATACCCTACTGATGAGTTTGCGGTAATTGAAAAATCAGCCGGAGTATATTTCCCGGTAACCCCAACAGGAAATGTAAATACATTCGGGCCTGTATTGAAGAATTTTTTTATACCCTGACAGCTAATAACACCATCCGACTTTATCATCTTGGTTGCACCGAATGGAGCCCCTGAGATAATGCTGTTCTGGTTTAATGTCAGCTGGTAAATGTTTATATCCAGTATTCCCTGGCTGAGGACAATATTATTCTGAAGATTTATATCACTGTAGAGCCTCGCACCATTTATGTTGTCCAGATCAAGAAGACCGAATGATCCGGTTCCTGATACCTGTTGCTGACTATTTCCCGAAAGAGCAATTCCTCCAGTGCCGTTATTATCGGTGTAGGAACCGTTGTTTATTAAGTTACCCAGCAATGTTAACCTGTTGGATCCGAGGATCAGATTACCATTACTGATGGTAAGATTCCGGTTGACAGTAAAATTATTATTCACGGTAAGGGAAGTCAGGGATAATACATCAAGGTCATAGAAGCTGGTTAAGGAGGTTCCTGTAATGGACTGAATTCCCCCGTTAAAGGTTGTAAGATTTGTGCCGTAATTATAGGTGCCGTTATTGTTAAAATTACCCTTGATGGAAACATTAATATTATTTGAGTTCAAGAAACTGTTGGCGTTTGCCAGGGAAAGAGAACCATTTAATACCAATGGGCTGATCATCAGAGACAGGGTTGCGTCCTGAACCGGTGCATCGGTTTTCCCTGTTACAGTAAGATTGTTCAGTGTTATATTTGCATCCATCCGGTATGACTGGGCTGCATTTATAACCGGACCGGATGCAGGAACCTGGCTGAAAACAATAGTACCGCCGGTAACTGACGATGTGGCAGGCCTGAGATAAAGGTCCCCGAATGTTGTTCCCCCTCCACGGACTATGGTCAGGGTACCTCCCGACATTTCAAATCTGCTCCCGTTATTAAGGATTTCAAGTTTTGACCTTACAAGATTTGATGCAATGGGATTGTTCCCAAAAATAAATACACTTCCCCCGGTCTGACTATAACTTAAAATCCCGTTGGTAGAACCAATAGGCCTTCTTACCTGGCCATTAATGTAAAGATTGCCGCTCTGGATCTCAAGCTGGGAGGCACCACTTCCTGAATACTCAATATCGGCATTATTGGAGGTGTTCCCCGGCGGACCAATATAAACGTTACCGCCCCCGCCAAGTATGGCAAACCTTCCGTTCAGGAACAGGGTTTTGTTGTTCGTAGAAGTATTTGCAATATAAACATTCGACGGAGTATTAAGAACCAATCCACCTGTTGCAGGAATAGTAAAATCTGTTCCCTGCGATATAGTGAAATTACCAGTTCTGTCATATATCAGTGTCCCGTTCTGTAATGTGAGCCAGTTGTTGACAGGCGTGGTAAGGGTACCGGCAATGTTACAGGTAAGTGTTGTTGCCTGAGAGTTACCCTTATTTACTGTCACGGATCCGAAAGTTGTAGATGGGGTTCCTATGGTGTGTGTGATAAAAGATGAAGTTGAACCGAAAAAAGTAAGAGGAATGTTAGTAAAATCGGCTTTTGAAATTGTAGAAACTCCGTTATAAGCCCCATTTGCATTATTGATCAGGTTCCCTCCAATTGACATACTCTGATTGGTAGCTCCACTATATACAAACAGGGATGAAAACCTTCCTATTCTTACATTTCCATGTACAATGAAATTCTGGGCTATGTTTGAGTTCTGATACCAGATAAGCGCTCCCCCCTGTATGTCCATATCGCCCATTATAGTGATTGTCTTAGGAACTGCTGGAACCGATCCTGGATATGTTGTGCCCCATGATGGGACAAACCATGAATCTGCATTCTGCCCTCGGGTGATAAGGTTTCCGTAGATTGTTATATTATTATTAGGGAACATCAGGTTCGATCCGCCAAGGGGAGATAGTATAAGATTACCGTAACTTGAAATACCTGTTGGCATGTAATATTCAGTACCGGCGGTCGGATTTGTTGTGTAAAGTTCGGTGGTCCCCCTGTTTACGTTAAAATCACTAAAATCACCTGAGGGAAAAGCAAATGTGGAAGGACTGTTATAATTTGTTGTTAATCTGAAATTCCCATTGCCCGATGCATTTGAAAGGAGCATTGCAAATGTGCATCCCGGATTGAAACCGATGTCGAGGGCAGAGCCTGATTCAATCTTAAGAGTAGCACAGTTTTGAACTCCTGTGTTTGGATTTCTATTGTTTGTAGCTAGGTAAACAGAGTCCTGACCACCAATCAGAACAATGTCATTTGCACCCGGGGCAGCGGCAGGTGGGTTATCTACTGTATGACTTGTAAGTGACCATGTTAATCTATCCGACCAGAGACCGCTTCTGCGACTATAAAAAACCACAGGGATTCCAAAACTTGAAGGCAAACCTGCAGTGTAGTCCGCATCAAGGAAATTGTTGCTGTTTGTCGGTGATGTCCAGTCTGAAATGTTGTTTGTGGCGGTATTAATGAATGATGTTGCACCGTAATACCAGAGATGGGACGACTCATCATATAATGAGGGAACATAGTCTGATTCAGTTCCCGCAATGTCAGAGTCTCCATATACAAATGTATGAGTTACTGAATAGAGAGGTATGCCTGAAAAACCGGTTGATTTAACCCGCCAGTAATATGTAAGGCTCTGTCCGTTGGTAGTGGTCGCAGGATGCTCATACCCTACAGGGATTATGGTGATAGTACCATAAGCTGCAGGAGCGGAATTAAAACCAATTGTAACAGGGGTGTATTTCACCGCTACTACAGGAGTCAGGGTTGGTGCCCCAACCGGGAATGTAAAGGGAGTTATTGATGAATATGCCTTTGACAATCCTCCATCCCCGGCATTACCGGCTGTCTGAATATACCTGTCAGGGCCGTAATTGACGATTGCAGCTGTTGAATTTAACAGAAGATTAAAGGTACCTATATTAAAAAGACGGTCATTTGAAAATGTAAGATTTCCATTTATTACCGTACTGGCTGCCAGGGCTACCGCGGTGGTAGAGGTATTATTGAGAGTAAGATTACTGAAAGCCCCTCCTCCGTCAATAGTTTGTGGAACAGTTCCGTTCAGCAAAATTTCCCCGATCCCGGTGTGAATTCCTGAATTATAAACGGAGCTGCCTGACAGGTTTATGGTTTTACCCCCATCATTTAGTGTTCCCAGCGTTAGATTGAAATTGCCTGATACATTTAATATACTCTGAGTTCCTGCAATAACGACAGAGTCTCCTGCCGATTTGTTTATTACAAAATTATTTAATGCAGGAGGCGAGGATGTATTAATTGTAAGTGTCTGGTTTCCCGATCCGTTTAAAATAGTTGTATTCGTTCCCGGGGTATAAAGGGTCCCATTCTCCAACGTAAAATCATGGCCAACTGTAAGATTGAAATTATTTGCCACCAATTCCCCTGATGTAAGAATGAAATCATTTTGAACTGTAAGGACTGATGACAATCTTGCAACAGAGGTGCTGCTCTGCCTGTTGATGAAAAGGTCATATACAGGAGCAGAGCTGTTTATGAGATAATTTGCTGCATCGGCCAGGCTGGTGCCTGTAAAGGGAATAATTTCAAGAGTGCCTCCAGTTACATTTATGTTTGATGAGGAACTTTTTACATCGAATGCTTCTCCTCCGGTATTGAGTGTTACATCATAGATACGGATTGTCCCTCCTGATACGGTATAAACATTCCCGGTATTCTCAAGATTGAAGGACCCGAAGCCTGTGTTTATTCCATTATTTACCCTTGATGTCCCCAGTGTTGAAACAGTAACATCGGTAAGGTTTGCAACTGAGGCGTATGATGAAGGTATCCTCTGGAATCTTCCCCTTAAAATGAACAATCCATCTGTCTGGGTATATGAAGCTGATCCTGTTGAAGAAAGAAGCTGCTTGGCATCAACTGTTCCTCCGTTAATAATTATCTGGCCCGATGCAGTCGATGAGGTTACAATTCCACCTGACTCTCTTGTGGAGAGAAATCCATTGTTCATCTCAAGTTTTCCAAAAATGTAAAGGGAACTATACCCGCCTTTGGTAACTCCAATTGTTGTATTATCGGGAGCTGAAGTTCCATAGCCTGCATTAATTTCTCTGTAATCATCTGCTGTTGAAAGAATTACAACATCAGTGCCGTCAATTCTGAGAGCTCCGTTTGATGGAATATAGTAATCTGCATTTGCTGCAACTCCTTCCGACAATGAAGGAATAATAATGCTTCCTTTCAGAACAAGTGTACCCGAGTAGATCCAGAGGGATTTTCTCATCGTCGGGTTACCTGATATTGCTTCAGCCGTCAGTGAATTTGCCCCGAAAAGTCTGAAGTTTGTATATCCTGATGAGTATATCGTAAGTTTGTAAGTCTGATCCGTCCCTTTGTTAACGATGAGATTGTAGAAATCAGTTGTCCCGTTGCAGGTAATGGTATTGTCACCTGCTCCCTGAAAATATACTGATGCAGCCCCTGAGGTTGTGCCTGAGGTTGTTGGCGGAAATGAAGTAAAAAGAGGATATGCAAGATTAGTAAATCTCACGGTACCGTTATTTGTAAGGTTTCCGGATATGATGACAGTGTGGAAATTACGGTAATAATTCAGAAAAGGTGCAGTACCTCCTGAGCCGGCAGATCCAATTGCCGGATTGGTTACTCCGTTCCCCACAGTCAGGTTTGCGCCATTATCAACCGTAACATTGCCATTGACTGTAAGATTGATTTTTGCTGTGGCAATATTGTTGTTAATCCGGAAAGTACCTGATCTTACATACATGTTACCAAACAGGGTAAGATTACTGAGCTGCGTTGCAACGCGCCCCGTGCAGTTAATAATCAGGTTATTGTAGGTGGAAGGGGAGACAGGAATTGTGAAATCTGAACTGTTATAATATTCGGTTGTTCCACCTCCTGAAACAATAAAATCGTTCGAAGTAACGACGGGAAAATTAACGGAAGCGAGTTTAAGAGTGCCCTGACCGTTCAGTCTGTCAAGGGTATTAACAAACCTGTAGCTTGCCTGATCGAGTATCCCTCCCGATTCAATGGTCAGATCGAGATCAGTGGTGGTAATATTTCCTGTAAGTGTTACCGTCCGGTCAGAAAGGATTATCACCCTGTCTCCGTTGCCGGGTACTGTTGTTCCTATTTGAAGCGTGCCGCTCGGGTCAGATGTCCAGGTACTGGCCGTATTCCAGTTCCCGGTCTGATAGGAGTAGAATGTGTCTGTCCATATCATTCCGATGCAAAAGTAAGACCCGAAGCTCGTGACATCGGCAGAAATCATCGAAGAGGGATTAAGAGTACCTCCTATTGAAACATAATTCCCCGAAACGGCTGATGACATCCCAATTGTCTTATAAACATTCAGCCCGGTCTCATACAGTTCAATTTTTGCCCTTGTCAGAATCCCTCCGTTTGTATTTATCAGCGACCAGTATCGAGGTTCTACCGGGCCTATAGTTGAATTATCACCTGTCATAGCTCCCGTCGCGCTTACTGATGCTCTGAGGACCGGACCT
>CAZTDW010000245.1:0-5931 GCA_964611835.1 uncultured Rikenellaceae bacterium
ATTGAAGAAAAGCCTTATAATCACATATATCCCCACAGCTTTTATGAAAACTCCCGAAAGCATGGCAGAAATAGGGGAGGGAGCCGATGAATGAGCATCCGGCAACCATGCATGAAATGGTATCATCGCCGCCTTAAGTCCAAAACCGCTGAGAAGAAATATCTGAACAAACATGTAATATGACCTGTCATAACCTGCGCTGAACACCTCCCTGATATCTGCAATATTCAGCGTCTTGGTCTTCCAGTAAATGAGAGCGATGCCGAAAAGTATCAGAAATGAAGCCAGCGCACCAAGTACCTGGTACTTGAATGATGCTTCAAGCTCATTCTTTTCAACTCCGAATGCTACAAGGGCATAGGATGCGATGGCGGAGATCTCCAGGAATACGAAGATGTTGAAAATATCACCGCTCAGGACCACCCCGTTCATGCCTCCGATCATAAGGCAGAAAAGGGAGTAGAAATAGTTTTCTGCTGTATATCTCTTGATATAGGAAATGGAATAGAAGGCGGCAAGAAAACCAATGATGTTAATTATACAGAGAACTATTACCGTAAGGCCATCCATGACCATGTGTATCCCGATGGGAATCTTATTGACCGGTTCCCAGCCTCCGACCCTGTAAACTGATACGTTTTCGCCTGTGGTGATAAGGGAATATACGCTGAACACAACAAGTATGGCAAGTATCAGTGATGTAAAGTATTTGCTGAACCCGCCGGTAAACCTTCCTGCTATCATTATCAGGAAAGCCCCGGCAAGGGGAATTATTACAAACAATGGGATCAATGGATTCATAATTTACCCCCTCAGCTCTTTGATTTCCCGTATATCAAATGTTCCGTATTTACGGTAAAGCCTGATAATTACCGCCATAAGCATTGCCGTGGTTGCCAGTCCGATAACAATGGCCGTTAGCACCAGCGCCTGTGGCAGAGGATCAACATAATTCTTAATGGGATCCGCTGGATCAACAATAGGAGCGACTCCTCCGTCGATATAACCCACAAGTGCCAGAAGCAGAAATGTACTGCATTCCATTATTGACAGGGATATGGCGATCTTCACCAGATTCCTCCTGGTCAGTACACCGTAAAGTCCGGTAAGAAACAATATAAAGCAAAGACAATAGACTATCATTCCGCCATTTCTTCTTTAAAGATTACCAGTGCAAGAAAAATTGTTACAATCGACGCTGCGACCTCGATCCCGATAAAAATATTGTACAACGGCAGCATCCCGGCGCTTATAAGCTCGCCAGTCGTTCCTTTGGGGAGCCAGTTGAGGAAGAAAACATATGCCCCGGTCAGCAGTCCCGAAACAGCAAGTAAGACCACAAAGAGTATTGCAAGGTTCTCATACATTGTCGAACCAAGTTCCTCTTTTGTCAGCTTCATGAAGTCGCTTCCAAATGCAAGAATAAGAAGTATGAAGGAACCGGCCACGATCACTCCTCCTGCAAATCCTCCACCGGGAGTGAGATGTCCGTGGACAATAACATAAATACCGTAAAGAAAAACCAGACCTGCCAGGAGCTGGGTGGTTTTCTTCACTATTATCGTCATCCCTTTCATTATGTTTGAATTAAAGTTCTTGTTTTAAAATTTAAAGTTCAAGGTTCAAAGTTCAAAGTTTAATGGTTTAATGGTTGAATGGTTTAATGGTTGAATGGTTGAAGATTTGGGGTTTTGGTTGTGTTGTTTATAATCAGTGTGGTAATAATTTATTATAATTCTGATCAAAAAGAATATACTGAATCATTTTTTTCCTCTGATTCTTAGGACAGTTAAGACACCCAGAACAGCTGTGACAAGTACTGTAGCCTCTCCGAGGGTGTCATAACCCCTGAAATCGAATACGACTCCGGTCACAAGGTTTGCACTCCCGGTCTTTTCGGTTGCCCCTTCGATATAGGACTCCGACATTCGCAATACTGTTCTTCCGAACGTGTCGAGGGTATCAATGGAAATCCTGAAGAAGTAAAACAGCAGGATCACCAGTACAATGCTGGAGATGATGGCTATATATCCCTGAGGATCAGGTTTTACATACAACTCCTGCCGCGAACTGTCGAGCACCACGGCAACCATTATAATAAGAGTTATTGTTTCCACCACTATCTGTACTATTGCCAGATCGGGGGCCTTAAGAAGCAGAAAGCAGATAACCAGGCCATAACCGACTATGCCGCTTGCGATAACGGCGGAAAGAAGGTCCCTTGCATGCAATGCAAAAATTGCTCCCAGGATCATAAGCGCGATAATAATGGATAAAGCAATTTCCATGAAGCTTCGTTTAGTTATATCATTATCAGCAGCATAATTATCAGTCCGGCACAGACCCATAAAGCATATCCGGAAAGAACCCCGTCATGGGCCAGACTGAATCTGTGACTCAGCCAGAGCACGAATTGACGGGATAGATCGTAAACATCAAACCACTTCTTTTCTGCCTTGTCGTACATCCATGCAAAGAAGCCGGTTTCACTTATGGTTTTATAGAATTCAGGGGTTGGATAACCAGTCTGCTCCTGAATTCGTTCACCCCCGATAAAACTGTCTTCCCTCCTGAATTTTTTCATACCCGCGGCAAAATATATTATTACCCCAAGGAGGAGTGAAATCAGTACAAGCAGCGACACAAACGAGGAATTCCAGAATCCTGTGAAGCTGAATTCACCCGATGCCGGGACAAAAAGCTCCGGAACGATCCAGTTTGTGGCAAAAACACCAAAAATGATACAAAGAAGTGACAATACTGTTGAAGGCAGCCACATCAGTGCCGGAACTTCCCGCACCTCTTTGAATTCGGGTTTTATACGGCTCAAAAATATGCCTCCCGTAAGTTTAATGAAACTTGCAAGGGTGAGTGCAGATCCGAAAACCGCCAGTCCCAGCCATACCATCCATAGTTTATTTGACAGTCCGGAACCAATCCCGAAATCGATGATGCCCTGGTATATCATCCATTTTGAAGCAAAACCGTTGAAAGGTGGCACTCCGGAAATGGACATGGCAAAAATAAGGGTTGAGGCAAATGTAAGAGGCATAGCCCTTGAAAGACCTCCCAGATCATCAATGTTCTCCTTGCCTGTACGGTATTCGATTGATCCTGCTGCCAGGAAAAGCCCGCTTTTATATATTGCATTATTGATCATGTGGAAAAGTCCGGCCGCAACACCTATGGCCGAACCCAGTCCGAATCCCATTATCATGTAACCTACCTGTGAAACAGCATGGAATCCCAGCAGCTTTTTATAGTTATGCTGCACCAGCGCCATCATCACGGCGCTGATAATGGTTATCCCTCCCGTAAGAAGAAGCAGGAAGGTCAGCCAGTCACTCATTACAAACATTCCCTGGGTGAGCCTTGCAAGAAGGTATATACCGAGAAGTTTGTCAAGCGATGCCGGCAGCAGGGCTGAGGAGGATGCCGGTGCATCCTTTGTGTAATCCGGGACCCATGTATGGAACGGAAATGCCCCGGC
Organism: uncultured Rikenellaceae bacterium; assembly: GCA_964611835.1. GTDB lineage: Bacteria > Bacteroidota > Bacteroidia > Bacteroidales > VadinHA17 > LD21. The sequence continues at coordinate 3,491 of CAZTDW010000245.1, forward strand.
TTTGGTGAAGCATCCTGTAAGCAGGGCCAGGAATGCCACTAATCCTGCAGCATTGTCGGTAGGCACTGATATGCTGTTCATGCTTAAGGAACCTGTCAGCCACCATATTAAGGCAATTCCAATTATCATTATCGAGTCGGAAGCTCCTATGAGTATCAGGGTTTTCTTTGCAGCCGCAGAACTATCCTCATTGCGTCCGGGTATAAGCTTGAAAAGAGTTATCCCGAGTATTCCCCAGAAGGTCAGGAAAAGCAGGAGATTGTCTGAAAGCAATGCTCCGAATGAGCATCCGACTGTAATAAGGAACCATGAGTAATAATTTCTTACTTTACGGATTTTGTTATAAACCAGCGAATAAAGTATAATAATAAAGGCAAAAAAGCCAGCAGCGGCAACCATGAGCTTGCTTAGATTGTCGATACCGAAGGTGGAATATCTGGCTGCATCCTCAGCAACTGATCCTCCGAATATGCTGACGCACCCCTTTATCACATTCCTGCTCAGGGATGCCATCTGGATCGATGAGGAAAATAAGGTAAGGGAAAAATAAAACAGAAGCAGGCTTATGATGAGTGCTATAATTCCCTTCACGGTAAAATATTTCTCAGGGAAAAGAAAGAGCAGCAATCCTGCGGCAACCGGCAACACGATCAGGAACTGCAGAAGTCTGCAGACTGAAGGTTCGGATACTATGCTGACAAACTCATTCATTTTTATTGTCCAGGGTTTTTCATTAATTCCGCCGTTTTTGCAGCTGACCTGTCTATCAGTGCCTTGGCATTCATGACCTTCTCTCCTGTAGCGCAATCGTAAACTACTGCCAGACGCTCGGTACAGCAATAGCATGGATCAACTGCTGCAAGGGTGATAGTGGCGTCGGAAATGGTCTGTCCGATGCACGATTTTTTGAAAGTTGCAATATTTACATAACTGGGAGCCCTTATTTTATGCCTCACCGGGGAGTTAGAACCGTCTGATACCACAAAATGGAAAACTTCTCCCCTGGGAGCCTCAGCCCGTCCCTGTCCGATGCCTTCAGGGATCTCGTTGACCTTAACTGTTATGTCTCCTTCCTTCTCCTTTAAAAGGCCTTTAAGGCACTGCCTGATTATTGAAACGGATTCATACATTTCGAGTAAACGGACCTCCGTTTTGGCAAATACATCCCCTCCTTCAGCTGTAATGACTTTCCAGTCAACAAGAGGATATGCTGCATACGGGTCATCCCTTCTTACATCTATTGCCACACCCGAAGCCCTTGCAGTCGGACCGACGGCACAGTAATCAATCACATCCTGCCTTGTAAGCACGCCCACCCCTTTTGTCCTTGCATGTATCACGGGATCATCCATAACAGCTCCTGCAAGCAGATCAGTCTTTTTTATTATTTCATCCATGACCTTTTCAATGGCAGGGATCTTTGCCGTCTCAATATCCCTTCTGACACCTCCTACCTTGAACATTGCATAACTGTTCCTGTTGCCGGTGATCATTTCGAAAAGATCGAGGACAGGCTCCCGGTACTTCCAGGCCCACATGAATACCGTATTGTATCCAAGGAAGTGACCGGCAAGCCCGAGCCACAGAAGATGACTGTGGATACGTTCAAGCTCGCCGATGATCGACCTTATATATTTGGCCCTGTCGGTGGGTTCAATCCCGACAATCTCTTCTACGGCATTGGCGAAAGCAAAGGGGTGTGAAGTTGAACAGATCCCGCATATACGTTCGACAAGGAAAAATACCTGCTCGTATGTCTTTGATTCGCTTAGTTTCTCTATTCCCCTGTGATTGTATCCGGTTTCCCATTTTATATCCCTTACAATCTCACCATCACAGTATAGCTTGAACAGTTCAGGCTCTTCCTGAAGAGGATGATATGGACCAATGGGTATGAGTATCTTCCTGCTCATGCTTTTGTATCAGTGGTTGATTTGAAATTCTTGCGATAAGGGTAAACACCTTCTGCCCAGTTGCCTTCAGAGATTAGTTTCTCCTGGTTTGGATGATTAATGAAGTCGATACCAAAAAGCTCATGAATTTCCCTTTCAATCCAGTTTGACGCATTGAACATGTTTGAAAGGGATTCTATCCGCGGATTTTCACTGTCGAGTATGACATGAAGGTTTAATATCAGGCCCTCGGGGTCGCTGCTGAAATGGTAATGGATCTCAAATCCTCTCTTCGTATGAATGGCAGAAGCAATTATGAACCTGAATCCTGAATCATTGTGCAGGTATTCCGCAGTTTTGAGAATTGCATCAGGCTTAATGGTGACAATGATCCGCCTCGGAGTCCTTGTTTCCACTCCCAAAAAATTTTCTTCCAATTCTCCTTTCAGCTTCTGTATGATTAGATTGCTTTCCATTAAACCTTTTTACTTATATTCAGGATTATCCAGCATGCATGCTGGATCTACTTTTTACTTTTTACTTTTTACT
>CAZTDW010000246.1:0-5917 GCA_964611835.1 uncultured Rikenellaceae bacterium
GACACTCAATTTAATAAAAATGTCAACTACTTGATTAAAAGGGATAAGCAGTAATTATTTAATGTAAATCAATAATTATTTATTGTCATTTAATATCTTTTTAATGATAAACGATATTGTATCTGCCGAGATAAAAGGCTTAAAACTTACCAACCTGTAATCTAATGTATAAAAAGGATTTCCTGTTTGATTTCACAAGAAGTGTCTTCATGAAAATGGGCTGCAGTGAAAATGATTCAGTAATTATCGCCGATGTGTTCCTTACCGCAGAGTTAAGAGGTCATCCTTCACACGGAATGATAAGGTTAAAGGATTACTTTGAGTTATGGAAAGCCGGACGAATAAATGTAAAGCCTGATGTCAGGGTAGTGCACGAATCACCCAGCACGGCAGTTGTCGACGGGGATAATGCGATAGGCATGGTGGCGGCCAGGAGGTCGATGGAAATAGCAATTGAAAAGGCCGCATCAGCAGGTACAGGATGGGTAGCGACACATAATTCCAATCATTTCGGGATTGCCGGATATTATTCGATGATGGCACTTGAGAAAGACATGATCGGGATCTGCCTTACGAATGCAAATCCACTTGTTGCCCCGACCTTTTCGATAAGCAGGATGATGGGTACCAATCCCATAGCAGTAGCAGTACCCGCCTTGAAAAATCCGGCTTTTGTAGCTGACTTTGCCACTACTCCGATTGCCCGGGGCAAACTTGCAGTAGCAGAAGAAAAGGGCGAGAAGGTTGCATTTGGTTTTGTACAGGACAAAGATGGAAATCCTTCCGATGATCCTTCAATACTAAGATCAGGAGGCTCAATGCTTACTCTCGGAGGCGACAGGATCCACGGCAGTCACAAAGGTTACTGTCTGTCGGCAGTGGTTGATATTTTTTCCGCGGTGCTTAGCGGAGCCAATTTTGGCCCTTTTGTCCCGCCAAGCATAGCCTATCTGCCCGTACTTGAGAAAAAAACGGGGGAAGGAACCGGGCATTTTTTCGGAGCCATGAGGATAGATGCGTTCCAGCCTGCACGGGTATTCAGAGAAAAGATGGATGAATGGATTGATACTTTCCGCTCTTCAAAACCTGCTGCAGGCGAAGACCGTGTACTGATACCCGGAGATCCCGAACGGGAAGCGGAGGAGAGAATTACAAAAGAGGGCATTTCAATTGTCCCCGGTGTAAGAAACGATCTTGTCGCTATCGCAAAAGAACTTGACCTTGCTTTTGAGACATCCTCTATTGATTCATGAATCCCTGGTCGTGAAGTACCTGCAGAAGCATTTTTGAGAAATAAACGTTATCATCCTTTTTATAACGGATGTCGGTAAAGACCTGTGCCAGTGTTTCTTTATTGTTTTCCTTTATAAATTGCCCGGAATCGGATCTGTTTTCCTTTTCAGAATAATATCGTTCAATTTCCTCATCACCATAATCCCGGTAAACTTCATTATGAATAACAGCCTCCAGGGGCAACCTGTCGACCTGGTTAGGTAACTCAGCGGGCCACCCAAGTGTTATGGTTGTAACAGGTACAACACCTTTCGGGAGCTTGAGCACCTCAATTATTTTGTGAGCCATATATGTGGTTGTTCCCAGATAGCATATTCCCAATCCCCTGGCTTCTGCTGCAACACACAGTGTCTGGGCAGCAAGCAGGGCATCAATGGCTGCTGTCATGAATGACAGGAAGTTATCATAAACGGGAACAGCTTTTCTGAGCAAACACCATTTGCTGAACCTGTTGAAATCGGCGCAAAATGTAAGCAGCACAGGAGCATCAGTCACCATCTTCTGATTGAAATGCAGTGGTGAAAGCTTTTTTTTAATGGATTCATCCCTGGTTATTATTATGCTGTATACCTGCATATTGCCTGTGGTTGATGTCCGGCATCCTGCCGTTAGCAACTCATCCAGAATAGTGTCATCCACTTTTTCCGAGGTATATTTTCGTATAGTTCTGCGATTCAGAAGTATATCCTTTATATCAGTCATGAGGAAAAAATTTGAAGAATATTCACAAAGTAAGCAAATTCTGCAAAAACCGGGGGAACTGATGAAAAGGATTTTAGTATCTTAGCGTGAAGAGTTCAATCTAAACTAACCAAAAATAAGATACTATGAGCAGACCAGTCACTTTATTTACAGGCCAGTGGGCCGATTTGCCATTTGAAACCGTTTGTGCCAAAGCTGTTTCTTTCGGATATGACGGCCTTGAGCTTGCATGCTGGGGCGATCATTTTGAGGTAGACAAGGCTACGGATGAATACTGCAAGGGAAGGAGGGAAATTCTTGACAGGCATGGATTAAAGGTATTTTCCATTTCCACGCATCTTGTAGGGCAGGCAGTTGCCGACCGGATCGATGAGAGGCACAAAAGCATACTTCCGCATTATATCTGGGGCGACGGGGATCCTGAGGGAGTCCGTCAGCGCGCTGCCCGGGAAGTGATAAAAACCGGTGAAGCAGCTAAAAGACTCGGCGTTTCTGTCGTTAATGGGTTCACGGGAAGTCCCATATGGCATCTCTGCTACTCCTTCCCGCCAGTTACTGCAGCGATGATTGAGGAAGGATTCATGGAATTTGCTAGGCGCTGGAAACCGATCCTGGATGAATATCAGAAGTTAGGGATCAGGTACGCCCTGGAAGTTCATCCGACAGAAATAGCTTTTGACATTGCATCGGCAAAAAAAGCAATGCAAGCTATTGAAAACCATCCGGCATTTGGTTTCAATTATGATCCTTCACATTTCGGATACCAGGGAGTTGATTATGTGAAGTTCATTTATGAATTCCGCGACAGGATATTCCATGTTCATATGAAGGATGTCGGCTGGTCGGAAACGCCGGTTGAAGCAGGGGTATTCGGAGGGCATACAGAATTTGGAACTTACGGGAGATACTGGGATTTCAGAAGCCTGGGGAGGGGTAATATCAATTTTGAGGAAATAATACGGGCACTGAACAGAATTGGTTATAATGGTCCGCTTTCGGTGGAATGGGAAGACAGTGGCATGGACCGTGAACACGGAGCGGCTGAGGCATGTGATTTTGTGAAGTCGGTTGATTTTGCACCATCAAACATAGCATTCGACTCAGCATTTGAAAAGTAGTCTTTTGCCGTGATATTAATATTTCAATACTAACATTGCCAAATTAAACCTAAATGGAAGCTGTAAAAAAAACTCAACTGTTCAATGCAAGTTGTGTAGCATTAGTTGTAACCGCCCTGGCCTTTGCCACGAGAGGTTCATTTGTTGAAGCATGGGCAATCGAATTTAATCTGACTCACACCCAGGTAGGCTGGATAGTTGGTACCGCATTCTGGGGATTTACTCTTGCAATGGTCTTCGGTGGCCCACTCGTCGACGTGATCGGACTTGGTCGGATTTTAGCGGTTGCTTTTTTCTGCCATGTTGCCGGGATCATTCTTACCATTGTGGCAACAGGATTCTGGACCCTTTTCATTTCAACATTGTTCATAGGGATCGCGAACGGCAGTGTTGAAGCTGCATGCAATCCGCTTATAACCAGCATGTACACGGAAGAAAAAACACGCAGGCTCAATCGATTTCATGCATGGTTCCCCACAGGGATTGTCATCGGCGGACTTGTTGTCTATCTTTTCAATAATATTGGTCTGACCGACTGGAGATATGCAATGGGTATAATGCTTCTGCCGACATTTGTTTATGGCTATATGTTTCTTAACAAACATTTCCCGAAAACTGAAAGAGTGGTATCAGGATTTTCATACAAGGACATGCTAAAAGCATGCGTAAGTCCCTTGTTCCTTTTTATGGCATTCTGTATGATCCTGACTGCAGCTACCGAACTCGGCACTAACCAATGGATTGTTGCACTCCTTTCAAATGTTTCAGACAGTCCGATCCTGCTGCTTGTATGGATATCAGGTATCATGGCTCTGGCACGGCAGTTTGGAGGAACACTGGTTCATAATGTTAAATCTACCCTGATCCTTCTTACCTCAGCGGTTCTTGCATTTGCCGGACTACTAATGATGGGTTATGTCAACGGGGCCGTCCTGGTATTTACAGCTGCTGGTATTTTTGCGCTGGGGATAGCCTATTTCTGGCCCACAATGCTTGGATTTGTTTCTGAAAATATTCCGGAAAGCGGAGCCCTTGGTCTGGCAATAATGGGGGGAATAGGATTTCTGGGCGGAGCAATAGCACAACCTGTACTTGGTGCAATTTTTGATGCACAGACCGCTGCAGCACTCCCGGAAGGTCAGGTTGCCGAGGTTCTCAGATCAGCTGCTCAGGGAACCTCAGAAGCTGCTGCATGGATTGCCGCACAGCTGACAGGGGGAGCTCATACTTTAAGATATGTAGCCATAGTTCCTGCTGCCTTAATAGTCTTTTTCACATTTCTCCATATCAGGAAAAGGGTGAAATCATGAATGATTTGATCTGTAACTTTACCTGCATTAAATTAAAACTCCACAAAACTATTTTTATCCCTGATATAGCGAATAAGCGAACACATTTCAACAACTATGGTTTAACAAGACCCCATGGGCCTTTGATCATATTTACTTAAGGAACAGCAAAATATCGATATTTAATAACAGATATTTCAACGAAACCAATTGAAAAATTTTAATCTATCAATACTATGAAGAAAATAAGAATGGGAATGATTGGCGGAGGCATTGGCGCCTTTATCGGAGATGCGCACAGGAGAGCTTCACGCATATGCAATGATTTTGAACTTGTTGGCGGAATATTCGATGCCGACAATGAAAGAAGCAAACAATTTGCCATAAATGAAGGCATTGAACTTTCCAGATGCTATGACAGCATTGATTCGCTGGTCAGCGCTGAAAAAGCGCTTCCGGCCGACAAAAGGATGGAAGTTGTTTCTATCGTAACACCTAATGCCCTGCATTATCCGTTCGCCAAAATCCTTCTTGAGAACGGCTTCCATCTGGTCTGTGAGAAACCAATGACCATGACTGTTGAGGAAGCCATTGAACTCGAAGAGCTTGTAAACAGAACCAAGCTGACTTTTGCGCTGACACATACCTACACTGGTTACCCGATGGTCCGCCAGATGAGGGATCTTATTTCTCAAGGTGTTCTTGGAACAATTCAGAGAATAGACGCTCAGTACTATCAGGGATGGATAAATTCAATAATCCATGGGACCGAAAGCAGGATAACCGGAGTATGGAGGCTGGATCCCAGGCATGCCGGAGTAAGCAGCTGCATGGGAGATATTGGAGTTCATGCATTTAACCTTATCGAATACACTACCGGTCTTGAGATTAAGGAAATCCTCTCCGACCTGAGCAATGTAAAAGATGATGTTAAACTAGACCTCGATGGGACCGTTATGCTTCGGTTCGGTGGCAACCTGAAAGGGGTTATAAGGGCAAGCCAGGTGTGCGGCGGAGAGGAAAACTGCATAACAATAGCTGTCTATGGATCCAAAGCAAGCCTGAAATGGGGACAGGAGAATCCGAACTACCTTTATATGTTAAGTGATACCGAACCTACCAGGGTTTTCAAACCTGCACACGGATACAATGGGAAATTTGCCGAAAGCAGCCATACAATGCCTTCGGGACATCCTGAAGGAATCTATGAGGCACTGGCAAATATTTATAAGGGGGCTGCAAAATCAATCAGGGGCGAAGCATTCATACCAGGTGAATTCCCCACTGTTCATGACGGAGTGCGTGGGATGAAGTTCATCCATGCAGTTGTGAACTCGAATGCAGGCGGGAATGTGTGGACGAAGGTGTGACGGAGGGTTGAATGGTTGAGGGGTTTAATGGTTGAAAGGTTGAATGGTTGAAAGGTTGAATGGTTGAAAGGTTTAATGGTTTAATGGTTGAATGGTTGAATGGTTGAATGGTTGAATGGTTGAATGGTTGAATGGTTGAATGGTT
>CAZTDW010000247.1:0-5849 GCA_964611835.1 uncultured Rikenellaceae bacterium
AGGAAATGCCAGAGCTTGTTGTTGGTTTCAAGTCATATATGAACGAGGGTCAGACCACCTGGGTAACCACAGGTTCTTTTATTACAGCCTATCCGCTGGTTCTGGGTGCCAGTTATAAACTTTACAATGCATGCTGGACAGATGCCGATCTCACTCCGTCAAAAGAAGCTGGTAATCTCACAATTACAGATTCAAATTCCGATGGTTACTGGGAAATAAATGTTGACAACACAAAAATGACCGGATTGAAGTTTTCCCTGCCTTATCTTTATGTCGGGCCGGCAGCAGGTTTTAATGAAGATTATCACGCATATCCTTATCCTGATCCGAGAAACATCATTGATCCACCAGTAGCTACGTGGACATTTGTTCTTCCATTCAAACTGCCGTGACGGATTTAAAACAGGTAAAAATTGAATTGAAATATTGCGGGAGAGGCTTTCTGAAGAAGGGAGCCTCTCTTTGTTTAGTTTAAAATAAGAATAGTCTTAAGCTATTTAAGAGTTGATGCAGGAAATGAATAAAGTCAGGCTATTCAGCAAGTCTAAAAGTCTGATGGTCTCTCCCATAAGTAATACTTCGCAACTCCGATTGCGCCGGAAATTAGATTCTCTGATTTTAGATGCCTTACGGTCCGGCGCATGTCTATTTTAAACTCTTCTACCTAGTAATATTGCAACCTCTCCGAGGTTGGTAGATGCTGAGAGTAACGCAATCTTATTTGGTCTCTCCCTTAAGTAATATCGCAACTCCGATTGCGCCGGAAATTAGATTCTCTGATTTTAGATGCCTTACGGTCCGGCGCATGTCTATTTTAAACTCTTCTACCTAGTAATATTGCAACCTCTCCGAGGTTGGTAGATGCTGAGAGTAACGCAATCTTATTTAGATTCCTCACTACTCATCCTCACTACTCATCGCTCCGTCGCTTTGCTCTACGCTCTAGGCTCTATGCTCGATGCTCTATGCTCTATGCTCTATGCTCTACGCTCTACGCTCTACGCAGACTGGCACGATTGCACGACTCGCACGGCCATTTTCGCTCCTTCGCTTTGTCCCATTGTCGCTTTGTCCCTTTGTCACTTAGTCTCTTGAGTCCCTTCGTCGCTCTTCGCCCTGTGCTCCAGTGCCGCCCTGCAAACCGGCTCCTTCGCTAAAATAGCCCACCGGGCTATTTCTTAACGCTCGGCCCTGCCCTGTGCCCTGTGACCTGTGCCTCATGCCCATCGCCTAGCGTCACGGCTTCACAAACTCCGCCACCCTTACCTTGCTGCCGCCGGAAAGTACAATGAGGTATAGCCCCGGAGGCATGCGAGATATATCAAAGGTCATCTGACTCCCATCAACCAGACGGCTTTGGACCATTACGCCGTTAAGGTTATATAGGCTTGCATTCCATGAAGTGAAATCCTGTTCAAAAAGGATCTGCAGCTCAGAGTCCGTGACAATGATCCTGCCTATATTGTAGTTAATGATATCGTAATTCTTCTGATTCGTGATCGTAATCGTTATTTCCCCGTAAATCCCCGATCCGTCATTTGCCGTTGCCCTGACCCTTATGGTGCCATTCCTTCCGGCTGTTACAACTCCGTTCTCATCGACAGTGGCAAGCTTCGATCCGTAAACGACACTCCATGTAAGGCTCTTATCCCATGCAAAAACCGGCTTCACAAGGGCTTCCAGCTGCAGGGTCCCCCCTTCCGTGCTGATGGATGTTATTCCTTCTTCACCGGCCAGACTGATCTCCTTCACAAGAATTTCCTGGTCGGGATCAGTAATATTGACAGTCCATCCCTTGCTGATAAGGTTGTTGTAATTGATTAGTCCCGATGATGAGGGAGCAGCGTTTTCAGAAAGGTCAAGAACTCCTCCGTTCATGCCGTTCTCATCGAGAGTCTTAAGTATATAATCGACGAGTGTCTCAACCAGTCCGCAATCTTTGAACCGCGCATTCAAAAGATTTCTGACTTGTGCCAGATTTACCGATGTAAGCTGGCTTCCGGAAAGTTCGAGTTCCTTCAGTGAGGTGCATCCGCTCAGATCTGCGCTTGTATAATGGTTGCCATAGGCCTCAATCTTTTCTACAAGAGTGTTATGGCAGACCAGGGGTCCGGCCTGATTATCATCCCAGATAAGTAATTCCCTCAGCCGCGGAAACTGGGTGCAACCGGGTATATTTGATACCATCTGTGGATTTGATCTTATGCAGATATGCCAGAGACTAGATCCGGTCGTCCCCCAGTTTATCGAAGTGTAACTGTTGCTTGATGCCCTCAGATCCTCCAGGGCCGGACAGCCTGAAATGTCAAGCGATCTTAAATTACAGTCTTCAAGACATATCCTTTCAAGCACAGGATGATTTCCAAATTTTACTGAGTTTAGATTATGGCAAAGGACCATCTCCACAAATCTCAGGGCTCCAAGTCCGGTGAGATCTATTTCAGCAAGCGGGCTGTAGCTTGCACAAAGATATTGAAGCCCTCCGCCTGCGAGGCTCAGGTTGGATATTCCTTGTATGTTCTGGGATGCTACAAGGTCAAATTCTCCATATCCTCCGTCTGCAGCATCATACCCTGCATTGATCCCGACAAGAGCCGACCATGGAGTGACTTTCAGAAGATTATGCCTCACTCCCGGACTTCCATAATTTTTTTCCGGCCTTGTTGCGGAAGAGGTAGTCCCATCATAAAATATCCATTCAATCAACGGATTTCCTGTAACCTCAATTACCGGCGCAAAACTTTCGCCTCCGCTGATGATGTCGATCATGTCACTTCTCGGTTGCCATGTTGTATTGACCTCGCCCTCGATCGTCAATAAGCCCCATTCAGTATCTCCTCCCCATCCTCCGATTGCAACCTCTCTATCAGCATCGGCCGGAGAGGAGAGAGTGTGTGTATAGACATTGGTGCTTAATGATGATTTTGCCGTAATCTCAGACCCGGTTATTTTTATCTCTACGGTATACTTGCTCCCCAGCTTGATGTTCTGCGAGCCGAAAGTGGAGAATGATTCATCCTCAAGCCAGTAATTCAATGATGAACTGTAAATAACACCTACTATTTCAGGTGGATTGAAATCAAATCCCGTCCATCCGGTAACATTTGTTATGAAATTGAGATGTGCTGTCTCTGCGTTTACAGCCTTTGCATCCTGGGCAAGGATCCTGGTGCATTTCATCGGTTGCTTCAGTATCATTGAGTGAACCGAGGCCACACCTCCCCTGATGGTCAGTATCCCGTTACCGCGCTCCAGCGATGACCCGTCCGTAGGTGTCCAGTCGAGCAGCTGTGAGTCGTCTTTCCAGTCATATTCCACGCGTATCTTAGTGTCACTCAGCCAGGTAACCTTTCCATGAAGTCCGAGGTTACCCGTCTGTGCAATAAGGATAGTAGCAAAACAAAAAATAATCAGGGCCGTAAAAGTCCTTTTCATATTCGACGGTCAATCGTACGAAGCAAAAATAAGAATATTTGAGAATAGTGGAACGAAGAGGATCGGTTTAAAGATTTTGGATGCTTATATGATCATTTAGTAAGAACTTACACAGAGGCTCACAGAGTCCCGATAGTTATCGGGAGCACAGAGTTCCGGGCTTTGCCCGCCGCCTTCGTCGGACGTAGTCCGAAGCCTGGCGAAGGTGGGGTTCCGGAGCATGTAGCATAGAGCATAGAGCATAGAGCATAGAGCAAGGCGCCCACCACCCAGCGCCATGCACCATGCACCATGCACCATGCACCATGCACCATGCACCATGCACCATGCACCCAGCGCCTTATTAATTATATTTCACCGGTGTCTCAATCGATGCCCTGAATTCGGCTTCGCCCGGAGCATTCTGTGAGTAGAAATATGTAAGTCCTCCTATATCAGTCATGTCGACAATGCTGAACCCGTGCTTCTCAAGAATGCTGAAAACCTCATTCTTTGTCATGAAGTGCACTTTCCTTGAATCGAGCATGTTGATAAGCCTCTGATACAATACGGAAGACTTCCTGTTTTTATGTCCGTTACTGCCCCCTGCATTGTCGGAAAAGCATCCGATGAAGTTGGTGCTGGGAGGAAGTACCGACATAAGCGTGTTAAGGAACGATTCAAGATTGGCGATCATATTCAGACTGCGGAGATTTACCAGCGTGCTGATCCCTGCCATCTCATTCTTCTCATAATAATAATGGTGCGATGAAGGCAGTACCATGAGGTTGTCCTCTCCGGCAAGACCGATGCTTCTTATATAGCTTATGAAACTCTCCCCGCCTTCCGATTCCATTTCAGAAATTTCCCTGCTTACGGGCTGGAGCTGATCAAGCATTTTTTCTTCCTTGGTTATTATCAGGTCGGAAATGCTGAAACCTGATTTTCCGTTTCTGGGGTTAGAATAATTTTTCATCTCTTTGCGTTTTAATTGTCATTGTAAAAATAGCTCAGGGAATAATGTCTGACAATACGCAAAAGCCCAATGGATGGCGTTTAGAGATGTTTTTAAAAACCGTTTGTCAATGAATTTCCGACGGTCGTTTACAGGTAGTTTTATCTCACACCGGAAAGTGTGCCGTTCGTCAAAAGCGGGTCAGTATTTACCGGAATTCAATGCAAACAGGCCTATTTACCTGTGCTGTTAAAAAAATAACATTGATTTACAATCAGTTAGAAAGTTTTTTCCTCTCTTTTGCCCAAAATCCCGGGTTTTGACAAACGGTTTGAATACAATGATTAAAAAATGCGTTTTCGGGCTTTTGAGGGCATTTTACCCAGGAAGCAGGACGGGAAAAACGTCAGATTTTTCAATACTGACCACCTGATCCCCCCTTATCCCGCTCCCGGGAACTTTCCTCACCCCCTCTTATCCCCCGCTCCCAGGAGAGCGGGGGACGATAGCTCGGTTATAAGATTTTAGATAGGTGATGAGATTTTGATTCGTTTTTATAATCATGATTTGTCCAGATGGGCCACATTAAGTGTAGTTCTTAAAGTCCCTCTCTCCTGGGAGAGGGATTTAGGGAGAGGTAGACTGGTAAGGAGATGGATTTATGGAAAAGTATTTTGGTAAGGAGAAATTTAAGGAGAGGCAGATTGGCAGTTAAGGAAGTAGAATAATCAGCAGTAATTCCTCACAAGTTTTTCTTAAATTTCCTGAAGTTGTGAACTTTCACCTATCTTTCCTGTTTATTGATCGAAACGGAAATAAAAATTAAAAATATGAATAAATTAATGCTGACTTTTATGATTATGATGATTGGTGCAACGGCACTTTCCCAGACGGCCGGATTTTATGATTTCAAAGTAAAAACCCTCGAAGGTGATGATTTTGACTTTGCCACCCTGAAGGGTAAAAAAGTGATGATAGTCAACACCGCTTCAAAATGCGGTTTTACACCCCAGTACCAGGACCTGCAGGAACTGCATGAGCAATATGGCGACAAGCTTGTTATCCTCGGTTTCCCGGCAAACAACTTTATGAACCAGGAACCCGGAAGCGCATCCGATATACGACAATTCTGCGATTCGAAATACGGCGTCACTTTTCAGATGATGGAGAAGATCTCTGTAAAGGGAAAAGATATTCATCCTCTTTACCAGTGGCTCACCTCAAAGGAAAAGAATGGCGTGCTGGATTCGGATGTCAAATGGAATTTCCAGAAATACCTTGTCGATGAGAACGGAAAACTTGTGGATGTGCTTTATTCAAAGGAAAAACCGGGATCGGAGAAGACACTGGCGTGGATAGGGGTGAAATAAGGTATAAGAGGAACTTACTCAGGGGCCATCATTCATCTTCAATCTCAGTATCTCCGAAAGCTGCCTTCCCGGCCGGAAGATCCTGTACGACGACGGCCATACCCTGGAAA
>CAZTDW010000248.1:0-5828 GCA_964611835.1 uncultured Rikenellaceae bacterium
GAAAGGCCTGATCCTGGCACCGGTTCAATGGAGCATATTCCTTTCAGCAATAAAAGCTCAGGGGGCTGAAAATATTATTAATGAAGATTCGGGATTCGCGGGAAAAAATTATCCTTTCATTACCGGCACTCAGGCAGACAAGATCCATGTTCCCAACAGGCCGGTAGGTCAGGCACAGGGAATTGTGCCCGGAAGGGTCAGCTGGGTCTGGGATCCGGCATCCACAAATCCTGACTGTGCCAACAAGCCCATACTTAAAGATAATACTTCCGGAAAGTACGATGCCTGGTTCATGGAAAGAAATACAAACCAGGAAATAGTTGACAGCATGCTTATTGCGGGCCTTTGTTCAATGGCCGGAAAGGACAAAACTGCCGATGCCTGGGATGCCGTATTCAGGTATCACAATCAGAAGCGTGGGAAAGGAAATGTCACTTACATGAAGGGTGAAAAGATATATATTAAGCTGAACAGGACCACCGCCTCAGGAGGTATGGACTCCGAATACAGAAGGCTTGAAGATAAAGCCCTGCCCCTGGCCTGCGAAACATCACCTCAGATAGTCACTTCCATGCTGCGCCAGCTTGTCAATGTTGCAGGTGTACCGCAGAATTGCATCTACGTGGGTGATGCCATGAGAAATATCTATCAGGATGAATACCTTAAGTATTATGCCGAGTTCCCGGAAGTGAACTATCTTTCAAGTTCCGGTTCCACGCACGGAAGGATACTTTGCGGCGAAACAAGCTGGGACCTGATCTTCTACTCCGACAATAAATCTGTAATGAACGATGGTGGATCAGATAAGATCTATACAGTGCTTGAAGATGCCGAATACCTGATTAATATCCCGTCGATGAAAGGACACGGCATTGCAGGTATAACCCTTTGCGCAAAAAATCATTTCGGCACCCAGGCAAGACGCAGTGCCGCCCATCTTCACCCCGGGCTCAACAGTAAAAGATCGGGATACGGTCATTACAGGGTGCTTGTTGATTTTATGGGAAACAAATTTACCGGCGACAGGAATCTTTTCTATATGCTTGACGCTCTCTGGTCGGGCACAAACTGGGACGGACTTCCGGTTAAATTCCTGATGCCTCCGTTTAACAACCACTGGTGCTCATCTCTGCTCCTTTCAATGGACCCTGTGGCAATTGAATCGGTAGCTTTTGATTTTCTAAGGACTGAGTTCTCAAAACCCGAACATACCATTCCTCACATCATTGAGCCCGGTGTGGATGATTATCTGCATCAGGCAGCAGATTCAGGTAACTGGCCGGCAGGGATCATATACGTACCAAATGGTGATGGCATCCCCATGCCGAAAAGCATTGGGGTTCATGAACACTGGAACAACCCGGTGGACAAGCAATATTCGAGAAACCTTGGTACAGGAGAAGGGATCGAACTTGTCAAAATCTTTATGAACGGAAGAGGCTGATAACCGGTCTATATTCCTGTCTCTTCAATGGCTTTTCTGATTACCAATGCCGAATGACTGAGTTTTTCAAGTTCGTCGTGAGGCAATGGCACCGATACCAGTCTATCAACGCCCCCGCCTGAAACAATTGAAGGTATACTGATAGCCAGGTTTTTCAGTCCATATTCGCCATCAGGAACAACTGAAACCGTAAGCATGCTGTTCTGATTCCTGAGGATAGATGATGTAATCCGGACCAGAGCCAATCCGACTGCAAAATAGGTAGAGCCCTTGGCATCTATAATATGGTATGCAGAATCGCGGACCTGCTGTTCAATCCATTTCTTTTTCTCATCCCATCCTTCGCATTTGCCGCAGTAAGGACAGTATTTGTCAATGGAAATGCCACCCACGTGAGTCATCGACCAGGCTGCAAACTCGCTGTCGCCATGCTCCCCCAGAACGTATGCATGAACGCTGTGCGGATCAATGCCGCAGTGCCGGCTGATAAAATGCCTCAGGCGGGCGCTGTCGAGGACGGTGCCCGAGCCGACCACCCTGGCCCTCTCCCATCCCGAATAACGGAAAGCAACATATGTCATCACGTCGACAGGATTTGTAACTATAAGCATCACCCCGTTGCAGCCACTGCGGGCCACCTTTTCTACTATGCTCCCCACGATCCCTGCATTCTTCTGCAGAAGCTGCAGCCTGGTCTCTCCCGGTTTCTGAGCCGATCCTGCTGTGATCACAACAAGGCTTGCATCACCATAGTCATCATCGTTACCTGCCCTTATCGAAACCGTAGGGAAAAACGGCTGTCCGTGAACAAGGTCAAGAACCTGTCCCTTCAGAAGTTCCTCATTCATGTCAATAAGCACTATCTCCTCAGCAACACCGCTCTGTGCAAGGGCGTATGCGTAGGTTGCACCTACCGACCCCGCTCCTGCTATCACCACCTTCCGTCTCTGAATCTGTCTTTCCATATTATTGTTGGTTGTTCTGTTAACAGAATAACAATATTTACCCGATAAGGTTTTGGCGACTTTACTATAACCTCTTTTTATGCCTACGATAAGGAATGAGTATACGTAGCAGATCCCGGGATTTCCATACAAATGGAAAGGCATATCTCATTCTATTTTCCCCGGTTGAGATTCCGAAAAAGTAACCTGATTATTCGGTCAGTTTTTTAATGTGAGTTATCATCAGTTTTCTGAACTCCACTTCTGAGCCTTCAGCCTGGAGTGCAATCTGTCCCCTGTCGGCAGTACAGTCGTAGCCATAATTAACAAGATCTTCATTAACCCATACCTTGATCTCCCGGTCAAGACACTCTATAACCATGGTATTCCATTGTCCTGGAGTATTTTCCGAGTTATCGGTAAGGTTCTTTATGTTCCTGAGCATGCCTTCGGTCCCCCCCCATTTTTCCTTCGGGCCGCGCCGGGCTTCCATGTCAGGGGTTGTGATATCCTCAACGATGCACCAGAAATCTCCGGCATTCTGATGGGCCATCTGCACTTCAAGCGAACTGGGAAACATTTTGTACAGAGCCCTTGGTGTTGATGCATGAACCAGCACTCCGCAATTTCCAGGCTCACCGGCAAACCGGTATTCGACTACAAGACGGTAGTTCATGAAGATTTCATCAGTGATCAGATGCCCTCCCGGAGTTCCCAGGCTCACAAGCATGCTGTTCCTTACTATAAACGGATTAGTGGTATCCGGATTATTGTCCATTGCAGGAACATCAATGTGCCAGCCGGTAAGATCATGCCCGTTAAACAGGCTTTTGCCTTTATTTTCTGAAGTACAGGACGTCAGAACTAACATTAGTGTGATCAAGAAAATACTGATTCTGTTCATAATATTGATTTTATGGCATGTCCAAATTAACAAAAACAGAACATTAAAACAGATCGTCCGGGAACTTTATTCATTGCCCGGAATTTGTGATGACTTAAAGACAATTGTCAGTAAAGTCAAATTTATCCATTTTACTTAAAGTTATCAGCTTTTCAGCAGTAAAACCGTTTAAGAAATCGCAAATAATCAGCCAGCAACGTATGATTCCAGTTAACTAATTGTGTGAATGTTTTTTTATGTATGTTTGTTAAAGAAAATGTCATATCCCCGGTATGCAGAAAATTAACTGCATATATGGATACCGTTTGTAAAATCAGGTATATGAGTGTCCCCGTAATAGATATCGAACGTCTCTCTAAATACTATGGTAAAGTGAGGGGAATAGAGGAGGTTGACCTTCGAATTGAGGAAGGAGAGATCTTCGGTTTTATCGGACCAAACGGCTCCGGTAAATCTACCACTATACGCATATTAATGAATCTTATATTCCCTACAGCAGGAAGTGCCAGGATAATGGGATTGGATGTCGTCAGGAATACAAAAAAGATCAAAGGTTTTACTGGCTATATACCATCGGATGCCAATGCCTACGCTTCTATGAATGTGCGTGAATTTCTATGCTATTGTATGCGGTTCTACGGTCTCAGGGATGGGATGCAAAATATGGTCAGGCTGGCAAATATGTTCGAACTGGATTTAACCCGCAGGGTTTCAGGACTGTCTTTGGGAAACAAAAAAAAAGTGGCTATCATACAGAGTCTTTTACACGGTCCGAAACTGCTGATCCTGGATGAGCCGACAACTGGACTTGATCCCTTGATGCAGTCAGTGTTCCTTGAGTTATTGCAGGAGGAGAACAGAAAAGGAATGACTATCTTCTTTTCTTCTCATGTGCTGAATGAAGTTCAGATTCTTTGTAAACGTGTGGCCATAATCAGGGAGGGGAGGATCATCAGGCTGGAAAATATTGAAACACTGAGAAAAATGCACCTGAAGAAAGTCCGGATTGAAATGGGTGAAAAGCTGAATGAGGAATCCCTTTCAATCCCGGGAACCGGAAGCATGATTATGCATCCCGGCAATATAATTTCCTTCACTTATTCAGGCGACATGAATGAACTTATTGCCATTCTGGGAACCAGGAAGGTGATAAACCTGACAATAGAAGAACCAACCCTGAAAGAGGTTTTCATGCATTACTATTCATCATAAGATAATTTTGATCTTAATGGTATGATGGAACCGTACATGGTTGACTTCGTCGAGCTCGCAAGCTCGGTTGACTTCGTCGAGCTCGCAAGCCCGGTTGACTTCGTCGAGCTCGCAAGCCCGGTTGAAAATTATATTTATACGTGTTTGTGATATCAGTCAATCATGTGGATTTCATAACAAATAAGATTCATGAACGGGAACCTGTTTTTAAAAGAAATGAAACGAAATGCACTGGCTCTTTTTGTCTGGATGATAGTCATTTCAGTCCTGGTATCCTTTGCAATGTCAATATATCCATCTTTTATTAATAACCAGTTAAAGGTATTTGAAATGCTCACCCTTGTTCCGGAAGAAGCATTGCGTTTATTCGGTATACTCGATTTCAGGAACAGGCTGAATGCACTTGAGTTCTATGCCGTCAATAACGTGGTCTACATGATGTTGCTGGGCAGTATCTATTCCATTGTACTATCTTCAAATATACTTCTGGGAGAAGAGTACAACAAAACCGCTGAATATCTGCTTACCAGACCATTAACACGTGGTGAAATCTTCATGAGCAAGATATCGGTCATAATTCTTTTTGTGTTTCTGCTGAATGTCGTAGTCGCCCTTTCAGGATTGATAACCATGGACCTGGTGCAGGAAGAACCTGTCAACATCAGGTCATTTATTATCCTCTCAATCTATACCCTTCTGCTCAACACCCTTTTCGCCGCCATTGGTCTTGCATTGTCTACCATGGTACAAAGACCAAGACCGATAACAACTCTAACAGTGGGTTTGGTATTGGTTCTTTATTTTATCAACACCATCTCTAAAATGACAGATAGTGCGTCAAAGATTGGATATCTAAGCCCGTTCAGGTACGTTTATCTCAATGCCAACGATTCTGATTATAAACTTGATAACTGGCATCTGTATTATTTTCTCGGTTTTACATTGCTGCTGTCAAGCATCTCCTTCAGACTTTACAAGAGGAAAGACATCTATAACTGAATCCCGTTCTGATGATCAGCCATCTCAGGTTAAAAATGTTTAATCGGACCCGCTGAGATTCATTTAAATCTTCTTTAATTCTCTCTTTAAAGTGAACAAAAAATTAAAATACGATAAAATACCGTCTGAATCTTGAAGAGAACATTTGGATAAAAAGCTGATAAATTATAAATTGCATTATCAATATCGAGACAGGTCAGGGTAAAACTTTTAAAATACACTCACAGGAGGACAGTAGTGAGAAAGAATCCTTTTAATTGATGTTCAGCGATAGAGTGTTTTTAAACGATGACTCCCGGCGAAATGAAACAATCAGACTTATAAA
>CAZTDW010000249.1:0-5798 GCA_964611835.1 uncultured Rikenellaceae bacterium
GTCGGGGTGAGAAGACTCGAACTTCCGACCTCCACGTCCC
Organism: uncultured Rikenellaceae bacterium; assembly: GCA_964611835.1. Classification (GTDB taxonomy): domain Bacteria; phylum Bacteroidota; class Bacteroidia; order Bacteroidales; family VadinHA17; genus LD21. The sequence goes on from CAZTDW010000249.1 coordinate 41, forward strand.
GAACGTGGCGCGCTAACCAACTGTGCTACACCCCGCTTTGACCTCCGTAGCTTCAGCGAAAGAGGTCTTTGACCTCCGTAACCTTGGTGAAGGTGGTATTTTACCAGTCTAAACCTTGCTGAAGCCTGGCTGCCCCCTTTAGCCTGGCGAAGAAGATTATCCGTCAGACCTGGTTCAGGAGTGCAAAATTAGATTATTTCTGCAATTTAAAAAACCTGCAGTGATCATTTGCGAAAACTATTCGCGTATTTCTCAAAAGAGTCCTTCTCCGGTTCAACACTCCATCCTGAGATTATACCACCATAGAAATAGAAGTCTGCATTAAAAAGTACACCACTGTTCAGTTCCTTAACCTGATAGTATCTTGTTGTGCCGAATTCTTTAACGAGACTATACTCCCCTGGATTAATGACCATTTGATCCTTATCCTTCATGAACTGATCCGAAACAGCTTTTAAAACCGGCTGAAGCTCCTGGCTCCTCCTTAAAGGAGCATTCAAACGAGCTGAATAATCCTTAGAAGTATTAACCTGCATAAGATTCCTGGCAAACCTTTCTGCCTCTTCTCTGCCAGCTTTGCTGACTTCAGGCAATACCGAAGCTTTCGCAAAACTCAGAAAAGCCAGCATCCTGAAATTGACCGCTTCCATAATACCTTTGTTCCTGAATGGGTCCGGATCGGCAGTGGCCGTCACCGCAACTTCCGGTTTTCCTTTCAGAGCTGCCCGTGAAGCCCTGGCACTATCGGCATAGGACCTGAACTGCTTACGGACATCCGGCGATCGCAAACCGCCGACCGTAAATATTGCTATCCCTTTTGCTCCATTGTTTAAAGCCGCATCCATGCTCTTAAACATCAAAGGGCCATTGGTAGCTGTCATGCCGCAGTAAAGAGTCGTCATCGGATTTTTATCACGGACATTTTCAAGTGTACAGTCGGAAATGAAGCTTATGTCGCCCGTATAGAAATTATGATAAACCATAGGGAATACGATATCGAGATTCCATTTCCCCCAGTCCTGACGCACCATTTTCCTTGCCATTTTTGGGGTGGGGAACGGGGAAGCTGCCATCACCTTGCCATAGGAATGAACCACCTCTGCAATCATGTTTGCAACCTCCGTGATCTGGTCGCACCTGAACTGAAGCCATTTTTCATCCGCTGAAGGATCTTCCTGTTCTCTTGGATCATATCCATACTTCTCTTTAAACAATTTTATCATTTCAGGATGATATCCAAAATCAAATTCGGGATACTCCCTGTCCTGTATAATGCCATATCTCGACCACAGGGTTGTTGGCAGGATAACATCAACAAACCGGTGATAGTCAATCGCGATACCGTTAAGGCACTCCACTTCACAATAGGCTTTCACCTTGTTTTTTATATACTCCCGCACTTCAGGCAAAGCGGGACACATAAACTTGTAATAATCAACATAGACTTTTGTATTTGAAAGGCTTTCTCCTTTTCTGTTGACGCTCAGCCATTCAGGATGAGCTTTTACCATGGAATCACGTCCGTGTTCCAGATTCATTGTCCAGAGCCAGGCATATACTTCAATGCCATGCTTTTTTGCTATGGGAATGGCTTCCCTGTAATCGTCAGGGGTTGGTGCATTGAGCATAACGCCGTCGAGGCCGGCTTCATTCATTACTGTGCATACTGAGTCGAAGTTCATCCCCGGCCTGTAATCGAGCCATGTCCAGAACATCGGAAAGTCTTCTTTTGAGGCCTTGTTTTCAGAACATGATGCCAGCCATAACAGGGTAAAGAATAAACAGAGAGGTAAAAGTTTTTTCATTTTGAATATGTTTTATATTACTTTAACTATTATTGATTATATATCGTGCTCATATGACCAAAAAGGGAAATTGAAATCCTTTAAACACAAGGATCCCAAAGGTTAAGCACTAAGAGCGCATAGGATCAGCAACCAACATTTTCTCTTTTCGATCATTATCTGATCGTTATCAATACACCTTTTAATCAAAACTCCGCTATCAGCGAGAACCATTTTGCAGCAGATGATCCCCATACCTCTTTATAAGTGGCAGTGTTGAACTGAGGCCAGTAGGGCGTATCTTCGTTGAATCTCGATTGCATTCCCACTGGTATCTCGCCAACCGTCTCGCCCGGCAGGGCTGTATATTGCTGCATATAATTACTGCCTTCACCCCATATCAGCGACTGTCCGAAAGGATTTTTTCCGACGATCCAGAAAAGCTGCTGCTCGGCAATATTCATTAACTTCTTGTCTTTCAAAAACTTTCCGCAAATAGCCGCAGCTTTGCCCGTGGCAAGGTGGACAGCAGCATTTCCCTTGAATGAAAACCAGACAGGGAATACTCTCAGGTAATGCTCCTCATCAAGCTTAACGCCGTTCTGAAGCTGCTCCCTGAAATCTTTTCCCGCACCTTGGCTGATACCAACCTGAACCAGATAAAAGTTTACAGAGTCCTTAACCTCATCCTTGTGATAAACGCCGCTGGGGACCATCCCGTAAGGTTCAACATATTGCATGATGTTTTTCAGATAATCGCCAAAAAGCCTTATTGAGTTCTCCCAGGTCCTGTAATCGGGATGATCCGGCTGGGTTTCGCACAATGCAGTGAGTGCCTGCAAGTAGACATAATCACGCGACTGATGGGTATAATGCACAATGGATTTCTTTGCAAGGTCGCGATAGAAGAAGCCTCTTGTCTTATTTATATCATTCAAGGGTTCTGTCCGCTGACATTGAATAACATACTTAATGAATTCGGCGGCTTTGCCGGAATAGTACTTTTCCCCGGTCAGCTTATACAGCATGCTTGCAGCCCATGAAACAGATGCCATATACTGGCTCTGTGATGCCATATAGGCATGACCATGTCCTTTGTTGATCCTTTCATCGTAACCAAATTCCTCAAATCTCTTCACTGCATGGCCGAAATCCTCTTTAGCTATCTTCTTCAGGTTTTCTTTCAGCATGGGATCATGATCAATACTCATCGAAGCATAGGCTTCAATGCCAGAGAAGAGGAAGTTCTCGAATCCTCCGTTATGAACTGTTACCTGACGACGCCCGGCATCATCGATTGTACCTATGAGCCTGTCGGTCCAAAGGTTTGTTCCCCATGTCATGAATCTGTTTCCGTCATCCAGACGTGTTTTCATGATGAAATCAATCCCCCACAACGACTCTTCCATCAGCCTGTTATACAGATCCACATCATTCTTTTCCTTTGCCCTGTTTGCCATCTCCATGATTGAAAAGGCAATCTCGCCGGTCTGAAGTGCCTGTTGTGACATATCGGCCGCATCATGCCATCCTCCATTAACCGGGTATATTTTACCATTCCATTCACAGTTGAGATCGGAATGGCAGGCTCCGTGTTTTCCCGGAACAGGGTAACCACATCTTTCCACAAACATAAAGTTCGTGACCCTCCATGCCGAGTTGTCCCACAGATCCCTGTTAATAAAGAAGGATTTTGTTGCAACTGATCCTACCCTGATCATAAACTCTCCCTCTTTCCTAAATTCCGTAAAATCGATGGTTTCAAAATCTCCGAGCCGTGTTTTTACCTGATTTATCTTCCCTTCATAAACCACCTGGGATTTTGAAAAGTCAACCAGCTGGAATTTTCCATTGTTGCCTGGCACCCTTATTATGGCAGTTTTCTCGCTTTCGGGGCGGTATCCTGAAGTTGAGAAGATAATCCTGTTTTCGGCCGGTTTCCAACCGCTTACAACTTCAGGATTTTCAACAACCTGAAGCTCTACAGCATCAATGTCGAATTTCAGGGAGTCGCCCATCGTAAGCTCACGCCCGAATACTTCGATGGCAAACTTGAGCTTTGTGACCTTATCACGGGCAAGCTCCGTCATCTCAACAAAGCACTCATTCCACTGTCCGTTGATTAGGTTCATCTCATGGTATCCTTCCCTGCCGTATTTATCCGGGACTTTTACTTTGCCATCATTCTCAACATACAGGTTAAGGTAGATGCTCCTTGCACCTTCACATTGAGGATATATATATAAATGTATCCGGTTGAATTTCTCCCAGCTCTTTCCGCCGACATTAAATACTGCATAGGATGATCCGCGGCCAAGTCCCCGGCGTGGAATACTGTCAGGCATTGTGGGGGCGACAAGCTTAAGGCTGCTTTTCCCGCTCATGCTCCTTTCAGAAGTAAGCCGCATGCCTCCGATTCCTTCATGGGCCCAGCCTGAAAGGGTTTCCATATCGCACAGCATATTTGAAACCAGGACTTTCTTGGTTAATCCGAATGTTTCAAATGATCTGCTGTAGTCCAGGGGAAGAGGGTAATGTATATAGCCTGTGTTCCGGATGTCGGATTTCAATTTTAAGTCGGGCTGGGCGCTTATCATTAAAACAGCACCGGTAATCAGCAATACTGAAAGAACTATTTTTTTCATGGAGGCAGGTTGATTTGTGATTTGTGATTTGTGATTTGTGATTTGTGAAAATTGAATATCGGTAAAATCCTATATATCAAAGTTAGGAACTGTTTTCCATTTCATTGTTTCAAACTGCAGCGTTTATAAATATTTAACATTTCACAATTATCAGGCTATGAGTTCATATCGAAATATTTTTCTAACTTGAATCTTTTTAATTCCAAGATTTCAGGCATGGGAAAAAGTAATCGTATTTTGTCAATTGACATCATGAGAGGTTTCACACTTGTGCTCATGTTGTTTGTAAATGACCTGTATATGCCGGGCGTACCAGCATGGCTGGGCCACGTGAAAGCTGACGTTGACGGGATGGGGCTGGCCGACTGGGTCTTCCCTGGATTTCTGTTTATGGTCGGTATGTCGATACCATATTCTGTGGGCAACAGGATAGCAAAGGGAGACAGCCTGTCAGCTCTCTTATGGCACATATTCATAAGAACTATCAGTCTCCTGTTTATCGGGGTTCTGATGTCCAATTCAAGGAATGTCAATGCAGAATACACAGGAATAACAAAAAGTGTCTGGTCGCTGATAATGTACTCGGGAGTGTTCCTTATCTGGAATAATTACAACGAATCCAGATGGAACAGGTACCTGATACTGGGGCTTCGCATCCTCGGTGTTCTTATGATCATACCGATGGTCGTCATTTTCAGAGCGGCTGAAGACAGAGGCTTCCGCTTTAATTCATGGGGCATCCTGGGAACCATAGGATGGGGTTATCTGGTAGCGGCACTTGTATATCTGTGGTTCCGTAACAATATCACGAGAACATCGGTTGCGGTTTTATTCTTCCTCGTCCTTAACATATTATCGAAACTTCACCTGCTGGATTTTCTGAATCCTTTAAGACCTGTCCTGGGTATCATAATCAACGGCAATGCTCCTTTCATAGTCCTTTCAGGCATGCTTATAACCCTGATACTTAAAAAATATGCAGCCACAAATGCCGGAAGCACAGTACTCATCATTGCATCTCTGGGTGCTGCAAGCATAGCAGCGGGTTTCATCCTGCGGCCCTGGTTCATTATATCAAAAATTCAGTCAACACCAACATGGGGGCTAATATGTAATGGCATAAGCATGATCCTTTTCGCTCTTTTCTTCTGGATCATTGACATCTTAAAGAAGGTGAAATGGAGTCTTTTTCTCAGGCCTGCCGGCGCTAATTCACTGACGGTTTACCTTGTTCCCGACATGTTTTACTACATCATATGGCAATTCAGCCTTCCTTTCCTGTTTTACAAACAGCTGCAAGAACCCGGCCTAGTGGTCCTCGGAATGGTG
>CAZTDW010000250.1:0-5788 GCA_964611835.1 uncultured Rikenellaceae bacterium
TTAAATAAAAGCCAGGCTTTTAACCTGGCTGCCCTTGAAGAATCAAGTATATTTTGGAGATTGCCTGTGTACTTAAGTATACTCAAAATGCGTGCCAAAAAATTACTGGATGTCTGAGGGTATCCGATAAAAACTTTACGAAGGCAATCCTGTGTGCCTTAAAGATTTTTATATTTATTGGAATATTCCTGGTAGTTGTAAAATTCAAATCATTGCCGCTATGAAAAAAATTTCTCCCGCCAACGCAATCCCTCCTTACGGTGAAAACACTTCGTGTTTTTCGCGCAGAAGGTTTATAGCCTCATGTTCCTCATGTGCGGCCTGTCTGGCATTTGCACCTATGGCCCTGGTAAGCTCTTCCTGCTCAGGCTCAAAAGGAAGGAAGATGAAAATAAGAATCATTTATTCACTTCATGAGCCTGTTCAGACAAAGCCCGACTGGCCAAATGTGGGATTTGATTTCAATCCTGCTATGGAAAGAATCAGTTCCTCGCTTGGCAGGCAATTCAGCGACATTGAATTTGTCGCTTCACTTGCTACAGGTCCGGAAGACGCCGTGAAGATCGTTGAAGCAGATTTACAGTCGCCGGTAGATGGATATATTGTTTATCAGATGAATTGCTGGAATCAGGTGATTCAGACAATAGCAAAAACAGGAAAACCGGTTCTGTATGCTGATTTTCAGTTTGGTGGAAGCGGAGGATTTCTTGTATATAATGCTTCTTTTCTTGCCAATAATACTTCAAATGTCGGCTTCGTGGCATCATCGCGTATCGATGACCTTTTTGCAGCAGTCAGTTGCTTCGATATTATAAGAAAAGGCGGATCAACTTCAGATTTTGTTACTGCAGTTGCAAACTCACGAATCAGACTGACTCCGTCGCCCGGCAGATATGATTTGATTTCCAACGGTATAGATTTTCTGTCTCCTGAAGAAAGCATAAAGACATTCGGAAAGTCAAAAATCCTTGCAGTCAGAGACCAGAACAAGGGAATCTCAGAACCTGTGCTGGGTATCCCTGTAGAATATATTCCTTTTGAGGAGGTTAATGCGGCTTGGAAATCAGCAGACAGGGAAGTCTCGCGTGAAATTGCGGAAAAATGGCAGAAGACAGCACTGGAGGTGAAGGATGTATCATTTGAGACCCTACAGACCTCGGCAGCAATGTACGTCGGAATGAAATCGGTCCTTAAAAGCCATAATGCAAATGCAATAACCATAAACTGCCTTGGAGGATTCTATGGAGGTCATATTCATGCTTATCCCTGCCTGGGTTTCCATGAGTTATGCAATGAAGGACTTGTTGGAGGATGCGAGTGTGATATCAATTCAACGGCCACCATGCTGGCCTTTTCGATAATGACCCAGGGACGTCCCGGCTTTATATCTGATCCGGTAATAGATACTTCAAAAAGGCAGATAATATATGCTCATTGTGTTGCCCCAAGCAAGGTATTCGGACCTGCAGGACCTGTGAATCCAATCCGGATCATGACCCATTCCGAAGACAGGAACGGCGCTTCAGTGCAGTCAGTACTGCCACTGAATTACATGGCCACAACTATCGAAATCAAAAATGACAGGAAAGAGATGCTTTTGCATCAGGCTGTTTCGGTTGCCAATGACCCTGATGACAGGGCATGCCGGACAAAACTTTGTGCCGAGCCGGCCGGGGATCTTGAAAAGCTCTTTACGATGTGGGATAAGTGGGGATGGCACAGGGTTACATTTTACGGTGACCTGAAAGAGCCCGCCTATGCTCTGGCTGATGCGGCAGGATGGAAAGTGATCGAAGAAGCATGAGAAGGAAAGTATTTCATATTTATTTAAGTTAAAGATAGATAAAAGGTGGGGAAGCGAACAGCAGTCATCTTATTGGTTATTCTTCTTGCGGGTCTTACATTAATCGGTTATTTTTTTCATCAGGGCAGAAAAAGCCTTTTAACTGATCCTTATAAAGCAATAGCCCCGGATGCATGTTTCATAATTGAAACAGCCGACATCCAGAGCCTCTTCAATGCATTGACCACAGGGAAAGGGATTTTTTCTGAAATTGGGAAAATTGATGAATTCAGGAATTTTGACACGAAACTGAAATATGTTGCTGATCAGCTGAATAAGCCCGGATTCAAGAAACTTATTCAGGAGGGGAAAACACTTATTTCTTTTCATCCTTCAAAACGGAAATTACCGGCACCCTTCGTTTCAATGACCATACCGGCAGATGCAGGATTCAGGCAGGTCAGGGAAACCCTTGCTTCTTTCGGAATAAGGAATATAGAAGAAGAAAAAGAAGGCGGGAAACGGATTTTAAAGCTTCCTTACGTGGTAGCTGATTCCAGAGATACAGCCTTTTTGAGTATCAGTTCGGGATTGCTGGTCTGCAGCACCTCACGAAAACTCGTAATAAATGCACTTGCACAATCCCAGACCGTTACTGATATCAGGAATGCTCCGGGATTTTCGCGGGTCATGCTTGCAACCGGCAAAAAGGAAGATAAGTTTTTCATGGTTTTCGGTAATCTTATGAACGTGATAAAACCACTTTTTGCTCCCGGTCACCAATTGCTTGCTGAGAAAATAATGAAACTTGGCAGCAGTGCCGGAGGTGATTTGTTCATTAATGATGAAGGATTCACAATAAGCGGATATATTGAAAGCTCAGACCCCGAAGATTTACTGTTCCGATATAAAAACATTCTGCCCCGTGAGCTGAAAAACTACAGGATTCTTCCATCCGGGACAGCCCTTTTTGAGTCTATGATCATGCCGGTGGAAAAAACAGGGCCGGCAAATATGAATTCAGGAAGCAGGTTGCTGGCAGATAAACTCAGGCCTTACCTTGGCGAGGAGATCACAAGAGCTTATATTGACATCAGAACCATGCCCGTGAATGAAAATTCCATCGTTGTTATTGAATTGAAAAATCCGGTTCAGTGTGAACAGATAATTCGTGAACATGCAGAAGGAGGAAAAGAAATAAGACATTTTCAACCTGATGATCAGTTAAAAATACCAATCTATTCTACAGGCAAAACAGGGCTTGTCTCGCAGCTTGTGCCCGGACTTGCACCATCTTTTTCCGACTCATATTTCACATTTTATGACAATTACATGGTTACCGGAAGTTCGGAGATCACTTTGTCGCGCTTTTTATATGATAATATTCTTAACAAAACACTGGCAAACGACGTCTTTTACCGGGAATTTGAAAATCTCCTTCCTTCAAGGTCGGGCTATCTCTTCTATTGCAATCCGTCGAGGATAACTGATTATCTGGCGGAATATCTTTCTTCCGGATTTGCCGAGGGCATACGAAGGAACAGAATCGCTTTCAATAAGCTCCAGTCTGTTGGATTTCAGCTTGCTTCTATCAATGAGATGATTTACAACAATCTGTCTGTCAGATACAAGGACCAGATCATGGAAGAATCCACTACAGAATGGGAAACCCTGCTCGATACAACAGCCAGTATTAAACCTTTCTTTTTTAAAAACCACATAACCGGTGCAAGGGAAATTTTCATTCAGGACATGAACAATAATGCATACCTGATAAATGCTGCTGGAAGGGTTTTATGGAAAGTTATGGTTAATGAGAGGATTATGAGCACGGTTTATATGATTGACTACTACCGGAATGGTAAATTACAGCTACTGTTCTCAGGCAGAAACAACATCCATATCCTCGACAGAAATGGAAATTACGTTGAGAGGTATCCGGTTAAACTCAGATCTCCCGCTACCAATTCCCTGGCCCTTTTCGACTATGACAATAACAATACATACAGGCTGGTTATCGCCGGGGAAGACAAGATGATCTATTCATATGACAAAAGCGGGAATACGGTAAAAGGATGGAAGCCTTTCCGCACTGCAGGGCAGGTTACCTCGGAAGCAGGATTTTACAGGGTTTCAGGCAAGGATTTTATTGTCGTTGCGGATGAAGCCTCATTGTACTTCCTTGATCGCTCCGGTAATGTAAGGTTAAGACTTAAAGATGCAGTGACAAAGGCAAAAGGCTCAGCCCTGAGGCTATCTCCCGGGTCAAAACCATCCCTCGTGTGCTCGTCTCCACAGGGTGAGGTCCAATATGTATATTTCGACGGAGAGGTCAGAAAATTCAGTCTTCGACCCTTTGCTTTTGACCACTCCTTTGATTTTTTTGATATAGACGGAGATGGTTTTGGCGAATATATTTTCATTGAAAAGGGTAAGTTGTATCTTTATGACCATGACAGGACAGAAATATTCAGCAAGGATTTCAGCTCAGAAAGGCTTGGAGGACCTATCAATTTTATCTTCTCAGCAACTGACAGAAAGATCGGGGTATTTGACGCTGACAGGAAGCTTATTTACCTTATCGATAAAAGGGGAGAGATAATGAAAGGATTTCCTCTAAGGGGGGCTTCTATGTTTTCAATAAACAAGCTTTCTTCTGAGAATGACTGGAATCTTATTGTGGGAGGTACTGACAGATTTTTATATAATTATAAACTTGAAACGGAGGGCAGATGATGAATATCATGACTAAATCAAAATTGATTTCAATCACAATCCTATTTTTAATTGCATTGGCTGCGAAAGGTCAGAACAGCCAGGTTTTATATTTTATGGACCTTCCTCAAAATCATTTTTTAAATCCGGCACTCAGGCCTTCCAACCGGGTCTATGTCGGACTTCCTGTGATAACGGGGATTAATGTTAATATTTCCAACAGTGTCTTTAACTTTTCGGATGTATTTACCGAAGGACTGGAGGTTTCGGAATCCACAGTTCCTTTTATCAATTCCGATTATGATCTGGACCGATTCATGGGCAGAATAAAGAAATTCAATTATTTTGACACCAGAACATCTTTCCAGCTTCTTGGGGCAGGATTTACCCTAAAAAACGATCTGTATGTCTTCCTTGATATTACCGACAATTTAATAAGTAACATCGTTGTTCCGGGGGATTTTTTTGAACTGGCTTTCAGGGGAAATGACAAATTCTATGGTTCAACCGTAGATCTTTCGAACCTTGATTTTGACTTAAAATATTACCGTGAAGTGGGAGCAGGTTTTTCGAAGTCCTTTGCAGACCGGCTGAGATTCGGTGTAAAGGGAAAATTCCTGTTCGGAATCGCATCTGCATCACTTGAGAATAATCTACTTAATATCAACATAGTGGATGATAACTCGCATACCTTTAACACCGACATGGTCTTTAACTTCTGTGGTCCCCTGAAATTCTATCCTGTTTCCGATACTGATCCTCGTTTTGACGATGTAAAATTCGATGAAGACCGGTTCAACGATCCGCGTGACTATGTAAGATTCGCCACTAATATGAAGAATATGGGATTCGGACTTGATATCGGGGCAGAATTCAAGGTTACGGAAAAGATATTTGCTTCGATGGCTATTACCGATCTTGGATATATAAGATGGAAATCGGATATCAACCGTCTGAGGACTGATGATCAGATTGTATTCAGCGGCATGAATATGGAGGAGGTTTATGATGGGACCGCTTCCTTTGGAGATGTTGGCGAAGCCCTGATAGATTCGGTCAAGAGTTCGCTTTCAATTATTGAATCGCCCGATCCTTACCTTACAATGCTTCCCGCGGGATTAACACTTGCAGGTAAATATGTTTTAAATGATTATCTGTCATTTGGTTTGCTTTCTTACAGTAAGCTGGCAGGCAAACAGGTGAAGGAAGCTCTTACTCTGTCAGCCAACCTGAACCTTGGGGGATTCTTCTCGACCACCGTTGCCTATACAGCCGGTAACAGAAGTTATG
>CAZTDW010000251.1:0-5785 GCA_964611835.1 uncultured Rikenellaceae bacterium
TTTGATTAAAAATCTTTTGTTTCCCAGAAAAGGATTCAATCATTTTTAACAAAAAGTTAACAAATTTATCCTTTTTTAAGATTAAAAACAAAGGGAAATATCATTTTTTTTCGAGATTGACAACAAAAAGGGTCATAAAATCGGGAAATGAAACATTCGTACTGGTCTTGCACTGCGGACTACATACAACTTAATTTACTGAAAATTATCAGGTTCAGGTCAGGATATATTGCCGGAAGTTTTACTTTGAAGGATCTTCCATAATTTTTAACATTTTGTTAAAATTTATTCTTACATGTTCAGTCGGACATCCTGCCATAGCATTTTTTAACCATAACGCAACCGAATCCCTGTCCGGCTGAACGAACCATGATATATTCTCTGACACAGATGCTGTAAGCTTGTCGCTCAGATTGTTGAGATCTTCTTCGTTGTATACATCCGCCTTCACCTGCTCATCAAGAAGGCCGTCGATGAGGTTCAGATAGTTCCTTTTTACTGTTTTCATGCCGAAGTGTAGATCTTTGGCCTCCTCGGCATCAGAATCCATAATCACCCATGCAAGATCCAGCATCCTGTCATGAACGAGAAGCCCGAAAACATTGATATCGGCCAGTTCATCACCATAATATCTCCTATCATCCATCTCAACTGAATATATGCTCTGAAGCTCGCTGTAAAAGCGGGTAAAATGCTGAATGGTGTAAGCCCTGGTGCTGAGGGGAATATTTTTGTCATACATGAATGAGAGATTTTCTTCATTCATCATCCTGGCAAATATTGCCCCCGATTTTTTGCTTGATTTTCTTGGAAGAGAGTACGGGTAACTACTCTTCAGGGTACTTAATGTGATGTTGGAATTAATATAATCCTGGATGCTCCATACCCTGGTATGGTCAGGAAGTCCCAGCTTGCGGTACTCTTCAGGATTTAAGGAGAGGTCTTTTACCGTTTCTGTTCTGCAGGATGAAAAAAACAGTGCCGTAAGGAACAGGATAACGAAGATTTTACTGATTCTGAGCATAATTAATTTTTAAAGTGTCTGTCTGTCAAATTATCGTATATATTGCCATTCATTATTTCCAAACCGGAAGCGGACGGATCAGCAATGTTTTTTTCACTGATCCTTCATTTTAACCAGCTCCGGTACAATTTCACCGAATCATTGTTCAGTGCAAAAACAATAAGCCGGTGTCCGTCGGCTGTCTTTATTTCTGTAACGTCGCGGGCTTCCCCACGGATAAAAAATCCGCTGTAAAGGTCCGTCTCCGGCTTAAAATTACCTTTTCCGTCACCCCTTAGAAGCAATCCCTTGCCGGCATCATAATCACTGAATTTTATCCTTGTACCGAAAAAGTTGCCTGCAAGGATGGCATCAATGTTGCCGTCATTGTCAAAATCACCCTGACATATCCCGTAAACCGGGAAATACTGGGCTTCCCCGGGAAGTGGCCTGATCATAAACTGATCATTTCCGAGGTTCTCAATATAGCAGCTTGAAAAAGTATTGGCCTTAAAGATCTGTGCACCACCAAGCTCTTCTGCTGTAAAAATATCATTAATGGTAAGATTCGCATAGGATTCGTATGTAGGGTATTTCTTTTTAATGAAAGGCATCTGCCTCTGAAGGTCATCTTTTGCATAGAAGGGGTAGCTTTTACCTTTAATATAATAGCTCATTATTGCATCAATGGTGCCGTTGTTGTCAAAATCCCTGGCATATATGGTTGATGGTTCGGCCGGTGATACCTTTATCCTTGAATTAAGGCCCAGGTTACCAGCCATATAATCATCATCCCCGTCGTTGTCAAAATCAGCAGCAATAATCGTGTTCCACCAGCCCTCGGTGTCAGTCAGTCCGCATTTGTCGCTTATCTCTTCAAGACGTCCGTCCTCATTTCTGAAGATCCTGATCTTCATCCATTCCCCGGTAACAATGAGATCAGGCTTTCCGTCACGGTTGAAATCTGTCCAGACTGCATCAGTCACCATTCCGGGATTCAGCAGTTCTGAATTATATGATTCTGTCACGTCTGTAAAATAGCCTTTGCCGTTGTTTTCAAGTATATAGCTTCTTGGTGCAAACGGATATTCAGACGGGATCAGCCTGCCTCCCACGAACAGGTCCGGATCGCCATCTCCGTCAATGTCGCTGCTTATAACACACGACCCACTGGAGATCATTTCGGGAAGATTTCCTTCTGCTGCTGCAAAGCTTCCCCTGCCGTTATTAAGGTAAAGTCTGTCCTGGAGCTCCCTTGCATCCTTCTGAAACTCATTGCCTCCGCTTACCACATACAGATCCTGATCACCGTCACCATCAGCATCGAAAAACAGTGATTCTACGTCCTCGCAGTTCCCGTCCTTTTCAAAGGACGGCTGTGGATAATATCTGAAGTTACCTCCCGCTGATTGCAGGTACAGCCGCCCGGGTGTTCCCCTGGATCCGCCCAGGTAAAGGTCCTGAAGACCATCATTATTCACGTCTCCCCTGGCAATTCGAGGCCCCTGTGTTGAAAGGAAATGCGGCAGCAGAATCTGTTCCCTGAAATCAATATATTCATTTTCAGTGTGCTTATAATCAAGGATCTGTGCATTTTCTAAGCGGGTAAACAGTGGATCGGGTCTTACTTCGGTTTTGGGTGTAGCGACTGTTGCATCATCATTGTTCAGTACGATTCTCTGGTCAGCCTTTATTGAAGTAAGAACCTGCTCGCGCATATCTGGCCAAATGATCCTGAGGGTGTCAATCATGGTGGCTTTGCCGATGCCAAAAATTATTTCGTGATCCATGGATGACATGAATCCCCTGGAGGGCATAAATTCCTGAGTGTAGGTGTTACTGCCGCATGTGGCATCAAGCCGTGCACCAATTCCGCCCCTGTTCATTCCGGAGCCGTTCAGCTTTATTTTCAGATAGTGATTATCATTGAGTTTCTCGGAGTTGTTACGGAACACAAGGGGAAAATCGTTTATTGTGCTGACAACAAGATCCATATCTCCATCATTGTCGAGATCGGCATAGGCAGCGCCGTTTGAGAGTGATGCCCTTTCATCGCCCCAGGTCTCGGTAACATCGGTGAAGGTATTATCTCCATTATTCCGGTAGAGGTAATTATTGAGGACTGTCGGAGGTATCTGCTCAATAACACCCATCTTTGGGAGATGGCTCTGCCCCCGCTGCTGCTTTATCATCTGTTGCACCGAGAGTACAATGGCATCCATATATGTACTGTTCCTGCCATACCCATTGGTTATATAAAGATCTTTATTACCATCATTGTCAAAATCGCAGAAAAGCGGACACCAACTCCAGTTCGTGGCAAATACACCGGCATATTGCCCGATCTCGGTAAAATATTCTCCATGCATGTTAAGCTGAAGCATGTTCCGGACCGACTGGTTATAAAATCCCGAATTTTTCAGGTTCATGAACTTGTCGAAATTATCCGGACCTGATACCAGTTTGTTGCCATAATTATCCTCCGGCTCCATGTCAAGTGTGAACAGGTCGATAAATCCGTCATTGTTGAAATCAGCGGCATCATTTCCCATTGAGGAGAATGAAATATGGTCAAAATACTTCTCAAGCTCTTCCGAGAAGGTGCCATCCCTGTTATTTATATATAGGTAATCCTGCTCGGAATAATCGTTACACACATAAATGTCGGGCCACCTGTCATTGTTGAAATCAGCTATGGCAAGACCCAGCCCGAAATTGATTATGTTGCTGATCATCCCGGTCTCTGCATTTACGTCAACAAATTTCTTTCCGGTATTCTTGTACAGCCTGTGCTCGTATATCGGATTCCTTTCCTTTTTCCGGTCGGGATTGGTCATTGCATACTTGTCGAGAGAATGGTTCATGACGAAAAGATCGAGATCCCCGTCCTTATCATAGTCAAAAAATGCACTGTGCGTGGAGTAAGAAGCATCGTCAATGCCATAGCTGGCGGCACTTTCTTTGAAAGTAAGGTCTCCGTTGTTGATGTACAGGAGGTTCCTTCTGTTGTCATATCTCCCGTCGGTTGAACAGCATATATATATATCAAGAAATCCGTCACCGTTTATATCGGCCATTGTGACTCCGGTGTTCCATTTGTTACCACCGGTGACTCCCGACTCCCGGGTAATGTCACGGAACCTGAAATTTCCCCTGTTCAGGTAAAGTCTGGCAGGCGCAAAATTGCCGCAGAAAAAAATGTCGGGCAATCCGTCATTGTTTATATCCCCTGTTGCAACCCCCGCTCCATTATAAAGGTATCCGTAATCAAGCACGTTGAATGACTCATCTTCCTTTATCCAGTTCCGGAACTCTATACCTGTCCTTTTATATGAAAGAGAAGTGAAGAGCCGGTCATCCTTCCTGCTGCAGGAGACATGAAACAAAGCTAAAGCAACAATTGCAATGAAAATTAATGTGAACTTTTTCTGTTTTAAGGATCGTAAGAACATTAAAAAATACTATTGAAGTTTTCACAGGTTGGCAAATTTATTCAAATGTTCTTTTAAATCATGCCATAATTGAAAAATCTTAATAAAAACCGGCATAATTATGGCTTTATCAACGCTCCGCCGGTCTGGTAAGGGTAAAGCCGTTTTTAAACGGTTACAAATGGTTTTAATTGTATTCCAAGCATATACAAATGTTTAAAGACCGGGACGGCAGAAAATGCCGGTGTAAATTTGGTACAGTTAATTTATTCAGTCCAACAAAAACCAGAAGCTATGAATTCACTTAAGAACAGAGTCAATCTGATCGGCAATCTCGGTCAGGACCCGGAAACCAAGAACCTGGAAAACGGTAAAAAGGTAACGCGCTTCACGCTTGCAACGAGCGATGAGTACAAGAATGCAGAAGGCCAGAAAGTAAAGGAAACGACCTGGCATAACATTGTGGCCTGGAACGGGCTTGCCGATGTTGCAGGCAGGTTTCTGAAGAAAGGAGGTCAGGTTGCAGTGGAGGGAAGGATCGTCTACCGGAATTATGAGGACAAAAACGGGGCTACCCGGTACATCACTGAAATTGTAATCAATGAAATGCTGATGCTCAGGTCGCAGAAGACGCAGGGCAGGGAGGAATAAAAATACGCCCGGAATGGTCTCGCAGCGTTTCACCGGGAGGTTGTTTTGCGGCCGGAACCATGCTGAAGCATTGTCATCCGGCCGCATCAGCTTTCAGAATTTGCGATCATGTATTTATTTGTTGCACAGAGCTCCACAGAGGGGAACGGAGATCCACAGGGAAAAATTCATAAATTCAGCGGATCTATGTAAGGTCCCGGTGGTCCTCCGTGAAAGCTCTTAAATTCCTGACTTTTGACAATTAGCGCGATATAAGATGCGATCACTCAGTTTATGAATCTGAAAAACCCATCCCCTGCCCCTTCCCTTTAAAGAAAGGAAAGGGGGTAGCTAGCTGATATTTAGCTGATTAGAGCTACGATAAAAACTTTCTCATTCAGCCATTTGAAGGGCACTTAACATTTTCTGCCTTTATCATACCGGAATTTGATTATGTCTCGCATTCCATATAGTAATTACAGGCAAATTATATTATTAGCCAGGAATTTACGGAAGAATATGACTCCTTCTGAAAAGTTACTTTGGGAACTGTTAAAAAGAAAAAGTCTTTCCGGATACCGGTTTCTAAGACAACATCCCATTGTCTATAGAATTGACAAACAATGGATAGATTTCTTTATTGCTGATTTTTACTCACATGAATTGTCTTTCGTCATTGAGGTGGATGGTCCGGTTCATTTAAAACAAAAAGAGTATGACC
>CAZTDW010000252.1:0-1327 GCA_964611835.1 uncultured Rikenellaceae bacterium
GGATCCGACAGGATGGTTAATCCCGAATTTCTTGAAACTGCAGGTAAGCATGTAGAGGGTATAGTCACTACATGTCAATACGATCCAACGGCGAATGATCCTTTGCTAAAGGCATTCCAGTCTAATTATAAAAAAAGATTCGGTATGGACCCTGATGTATTTGCAGCCCATGCCTACGATGCTATCAATATGTTTATTTCAGCGATCCAAAAAGTGGGACTAAACCGTGCCCTAATCCGTGATGTGCTCACTGACCTTAAAACCTTCCAGGGCTACAGAGGCGTTACCGGAGTAGTGATTTTTGACGGAGCTTTCAATAATCTCAGACCTATATTTATGGCTAAGGTAGAGAATGGCAAATTTGAATTTTCTCCGGCTCCCAAATTTGAAAGGGACAATACTTTATATAAGAAACCTAATTTAGGATACTAACAGGAAGGGGGGATGTAATTATGATATCAAGCCAATTTGTTGATCCGGTGGTTGTCAACGGATGTTCCGTCCCGATTAAGGTCAACAGGAAAACCAAGGCTGAACCCACAGTGGTGAATGTTGCTGGTGTTCTTTTCGGGCACAATGAGGTTGGTGTTATAGCCGGTCCATGCGCCGTTGAAAGCCGCGAACAGCTTCTTGAAACAGCCAGAAGGGTAAGGGCCTCTGGTGGAGTCGTGCTCAGGGGAGGTGCCTTCAAACCCCGCTCTTCACCTTACAGTTTTCAGGGACTTGGAGAGGAAGGAATAAAATTGCTAAGTGAGGTAAGGAAAGAAACCGGATTGCCCTTCGTTACCGAGGTGATGGATACCAGGCAGGTTGAATTTGTTGCACAACATGCCGACATGCTTCAGGTGGGATCAAGGAATATGCATAACTATCCGCTCCTGAAAGAGGTGGGAATGACACGCAAACCAATTCTTCTCAAGCGCGGTATGATGTCAACCATCGAGGAATTCCTCCTTTCTGCCGAGTATATACTTAACCAGGGAAACGACCAGGTTATTCTTTGTGAAAGGGGAATCCGCACTTTTGAGACAACAACACGAAACACCCTTGACCTCGGCGCAGTTCCGATGCTTAAGCATCTGAGCCACCTTCCCGTAATTGTTGACCCCAGCCACGGCACGGGTCACAGATGGATGGTCCCTTCAATGTCAAGGGCTGCCATTGCAGCCGGAGCCGACGGCCTTATCATAGAAATGCACTATAATCCGGAAGAAGCCCTGTGTGACGGACATCAGTCTCTAAGTCCTGACGAGTTTGAAAAGCTGATGAACGATCTGGTCAGGATTGCCAGGGTTTTGGGAAAAGAGGTTACATTGCCGCAACCTTC
>CAZTDW010000252.1:1337-5756 GCA_964611835.1 uncultured Rikenellaceae bacterium
TTTATGAGGCTTGAAATATCAGGCTGTACATATCCAAAAAAAAGACTCATATCAATACAGACTATCCTGTCTGCATGCCTTCTTTGGCTGATCTGTCCTCCTTCGTACACCCAGGGTGGTTTGGATAATGATGTCAGGATAGGGTTGCTTGTGCCTGATAAAACTACGGTAGCAGCAATACAGGGTGCTGAACTGGCAATCAGTGAGGCCAACAAAAAGGGAGGCCTGGGTGGCAAAAAATTAAGGCTTGTGGTCCGATCTATGGAAGGGCCATGGGGAACCGGATCAAAACAGGCTGTCGACCTTATTTTTAACGAAAAAGTATGGGTACTCCTTGGATCGCACGACGGCAGGAATGCTCACCTCGTGGAACAGGCTGCAACAAAATCAATAGTTGTAATGGTCTCCGCCTGGTCAGCAGATCCTACACTTTCACAGGCATTCGTTCCATGGTTCTATAACTGTGTTCCGAACGACCTCCAGCAGGCTGAAACCCTTGTAAAGGAAATTTTCGATATAAGGAAATTGAAAAGCTTTGCTGTAATTTACGATCAGGAATATGACTCCAGGCAAGCCCTCTCCAGCATGCTCAGGGTGATTAAAGCTGATAAAAAACCTGCACCTCTTCAGTTGAGCTATGAAGACCATAAGAATGATATTCATAGCCTTCTTGACAAAATTACCGGATCAAATGCAGGCTGTGTTGTATTATTTTGCAGTCCAAAAGTTTCATACAGGCTGTTTACCCTTCTCCGGGATACGAAAACAAACGTTCCCGTTTTAGGGTCATTGTCTGTTCTGAACGAGGATGTACTGACAGAATCCGAGCTGAAATGCTTTGATGATGGTTTTCAGGTAACCTCGACAGGATGGGAGCCAAAGAAATGCAGGGATTTTATCAGGGAATACGAAAAAAAATATGGCAGATATCCCGGAATGGTTGCAGCCTACGCCTATGATGGGATGGGACTGATCATTGAAGCTGCAGGGAAAGCAGGTTCAGACGACAGAGCTAGGATTCAAAAAGCCTTGTCGGAAATAACCTTTTCAGGAATAACAGGAATAATAAGGTTCGACGAGAGGGGAAACAGATCAGACAATTACAGACTGGTAAATATCAGAAGCGGCCTTCCCAGGGACGCCCTGAAAAACTGAATCAACTGGTAGGGGAGAGATTTAAAGGAAAGGTATCTGCCGGAATTGTTGAAGTCGTGAATTACCTTTGCTTTTATTTTTTAATTTTACTGAATCATTTTTTCCGTCATCATAAAAAAGGAAAGTATGGAAGTTTGTGACAGAGAAATTTACCAGAGGCGGGGGACCTTCATGCCGGCAGTATTCAAAAATGCGATAATCTCAGTCTGGCAGAGGAATGTTAAATTCCTGCTTGTATTCATATTGCTGGGTCTGACCTGCCAGAGCTGCAACTACGGGCAGTCAAAAGATCAGGCAAAGTCCCAGGAACTGATATCGGTCAGAACCCTTGGCCTGGCATACCTTGAGGAGTTTAAGCTTCCGGAAGCTGAAAAGGAATTCCTGAAATTCATAAAGCTTGCGCCAAAGGAAAAGCTTGGCTATGCCAACCTGGGACTTGTCTACCTCAGGATGGGTAAATATCCTGAAGCTGAAAAACAGCTTCTCCGGGCAATAAAGATAGACCCAAAGGACCCTGATATCAGACTGATACTTGCAACAGTCTACCGGATGAACGACTCCCGTGACAAAGCCATTGCCGAACTTCAGGAAGGACTGAAAGCATCGCCCAATCATATAAAGACCCTGTATGACATCTCCGAAATCTATTCCACCGGGACGGATAAGGCATCCGGGGAACAGAGGGAGCTCTATACGCGGAAACTGGTTGGAAGCGCCCCCGCAAATGTAGTTCCAAGGCTGAACCTGATCGACTTACTTATCAGGAAAGGCAATTATGACGAAGTGATCTCGAACCTCGAGATTCTAAAAAAACAATATCCTGAATTTCCGAAAGAGGCGGCAGAATATTACAACAGGACAATGACTGCCCTGCGTTCAAAGGCAAAGGAGAATGCACTGAATTCTTTTACGATTTTTCATAACTATATTAAAGTAACTGCTCCCTATCAGGCTGGTATGATGGATCTGAAAGGCCCGGGCGGATCACTTGTGGGATTCCCTCTCATCTCATTCGACGAGGATAGCTTTACGCAGACTGTAGCTTCAAAGGGCGGCACGACTGTTATAAAATTCACAAATGCAACTTCATCTGCAGGCCTGGATGCAATCAATTCAGCCCGGAAGACAGCTGGTTCAGGGATCAGGCCCTGGTCATTTGTAATTGTAAGCGACTATGACGGTGACGGGGACATGGACCTCTATGTCAGTATTACCGATCCGGGTACAACAGTGTCCAGGCATTATCTTCTCAACAATGAGCTTGGCAGGTTCAGGGATGTTTCATCCAGGGCAGGCATTAAGCATACAGGGAATGAAACATCTGCGATTTTTGCCGACTATGACAATGATGGATTTCAGGATCTTCTGATTATAAGGGATGAAGGGAATATAATGTACAGGAACACAGGGAAGGGAAGTTTTGAGAACACCACTGAAAAAACAAGAGTCGGAGACAAGCCTGCCGACAGGTCAAAAGGCAATATCCCGCTGTTTGTTGATCTCGATCATGACGGAGACCTTGATCTTTTTGTGGGAAGGAGCACGACGAACAGGGTGTACCGCAATAATGCCGACGGGACTTTCCTTGAGCAGGCTTCGGCGATGGGATTTACTGGTACCAATGAAAATACACGCGGTGCCGTTTTCGGTGATTTTGACGAAGATGGCGATATTGATCTTTTTACAGTGAATGAAAATGCCGGCAACAGGCTCTACTCAAACCAGAGACAGGGAAAATTCAGGGAATCAGCCACTCAGAGCGGTTTGCAGAGTGACGGAGGGGCAACATCGGTTGCTGCAGGGGATTTTGACAACGACGGGTACCTCGACCTCTTTGTGACTTCACTCAAACCAGGGAATCATGTACTTTACAGAAACCTCAGGAATGGCACTTTTGAAAAGGTGGCAAAGAATTTATTCAGGGAACTGGAAAAAGTAATTGCCCATGATGCCAGATTTATCGATTACGACAATGATGGTATGCTTGACCTGTTCGTTGCAGGCGAATCTGCAGACAAAGATGGCCGTGGCGTCTTCCTTTTCAGGAATGAGGGTAACGGGGTATTTACAAACTCAACGAATATCCTGCCTCCTGACCTGAAATCAGGAAGGCAGATAAACGTTATGGATTATAATGATGACGGCGACCTTGATATCCTGATGGCGGGAACAGACGGGAGCATTTCCCTGATTCGCAATGACGGCGGCAATTCAGGACATTTTATAAACATGAAGCTGGTAGGACTGAGAGCCGGCAGTGCCAAAAATAATTTCTTTGGAATAGGAGCCAAGGTAGAACTCAGGTCTGGTGATCTTTACCAGACCATGGTAGTTACACAGCCCAGTATTCATTTCGGCATAGGAGCAAGGTCAAGGGCTGATGTGATAAGAATAACATGGACAAACGGAGTGCCTCAGAATATTTTCTTCCCAGAGACCGATCAGTCACTTATTGAGACTCAGATGCTCAAGGGCTCCTGTCCATTCCTTTATACCTGGAACGGAGATGAGTACATTTTCGCTAAGGATATAATGTGGCGCAGTGCTCTCGGGATGCCTCTTGGAATCATGGGAGGCAACACTGCATATGCTTTTGCCGATGCTTCCGATGACTACATTAAAATCCCCGGAGAACTTCTCAGGGAGAAGGACGGTATGTACTCGATACAGATAACATCCGAACTATGGGAAACAATGTATATCGACAAAATTGAACTCGTCGCGGTCGATCATCCCGATTCGGTCGATATCTTTGTGGATGAGAAATTTTCGGGACCGCCTTTCCCGGAACTGAAAATATATACTGTCGGGGAAAGGCATTTGCCAGTTTCCGCCACCGATTCTGAAGGCAATGACGTGCTTCACTATATCAGCACTAAAGATGATGTCTATCTCGGAGGATTCAATCCTGAAAAATATCAGGGCATCACAGAGATGAGGGATCTTATCCTTGATCCTGGCGAGATTGACATAACAAAGGGATTCTATCTTTTCCTTCAGGGCTGGATCTTCCCGACAGACGCAAGCATTAATTTCGCATTGTCGCAGTCCGGATCCCTTAAAGTGGTCAATCCTTCGGTAGAGGTAATTGACAAAAACGGGAAGTGGACCCAAGTGACGGATAACATAGGTTTCCCGATGGGAAAGGACAAAACAGTCATTGTCGACCTTACCGGTAAGTTCCTTTCCGATGATCACCGTATCAGGATCAGGACAAATATGGAAATCTACTGGGACCATATTTTCTGGTCGGAATGCACCACA
>CAZTDW010000253.1:0-5737 GCA_964611835.1 uncultured Rikenellaceae bacterium
CAGTTCAGGCAGTTATAAAGGACTTCCTCAGGCTGATCTGATCCTGGTAACCCATGAGCACTATGATCATCTTGACATTGAGCTTATAGGCAAACTGCGAAAAAAGGAATCCATTGTGGTATGTAATTCCGCTTCAGCTCCAAAGATGCCGGGGTGCAGGACAATGAAGGCAGGAGACAGGACTATCATCCATAATATCACCATTGAAGCTGTACCTGCATACAATATTGTAAATGAGCGTGCAAAGGGTCAGCCCTTTCATCCAAAGGGAGTGGGGAACGGATATATCCTTACTATCGGAGACAAACGCTTCTATGTTGCAGGCGATACTGAGAATACTCCTGAGATGAAAAGCCTAAGGGATATAGACGTGGCGTTTCTGCCGATGAATCTGCCATATACCATGACTCCGGCAATGGTCGCTGATGCGGCAAAGGCTTTCAGGCCTGCAATACTCTATCCCTACCATTTCGGGGATACTGACACCGATGAAATAAAGAGATTGCTGAAAGATACCGGCATTGAAGTAAGGATAAGGGATCTGCACTGATCACTTATTCTCGCTTTCAATGGTTTCAGCTATAATATGCTTTAACTGCAAATATGAAGTAACCACACGTATGTCTTTATTGTCATCAATAACATTCTGCGGTGGTTTGTATAGAATTCCCACCTCAGCCTGGCGCAGCATTGAAATATCATTGTATGAATCGCCTATCGCAATAACTTTATAACTGAGTTCCTGCATTTTGAGTACCACCATTTTCTTTGCATCATTCTGACGAAGGTTGAAGTCGGTGATGTTGCCTTCACTGTCAATTGTAAGATGATGGCAGAATAACACTGGCCAGCCCATTTTTTGTAAAAGAGGGTCGGCAAATTCCCTGAAAGTATCAGATACAACTATCATCTGGGTGCGGCCGTGAAGCCATTCAACAAAGTCAAGCGCCCCTGGCATCAGTTCAAGAAGGGATATTACTTTCTGAATATCCCTGATAGTGATACCATGCTGCTTGAGGATCTTCAGTCTCCTGGTCATAAGGGCGGTATAATCACTTATGTCACGTGTGGTGAGTTTTAACTCATCTATCCCGGTCCATCGCGCTACGTTCATCCACACTTCCGGAACCAAAACGCCCTCCAGATCACTGCAAACAATGTACATTTTTTGGTTTCTGTTTAATTAGTAATATTTTAATATAAATTCCCTAAAGGCATTGTAATCATTTTCTAAAGATACATATTCTTCATCGGCTCTTATTGCTCTTTTCAGCGATTCCGGCAATTCAAATCCTATGTCTGCAAATTTCCTGATCTCATCCATGAATTTTGCCGGATGAGCAGTTTCCAGGATGCAACAGAGCTTTTCATCTACCGGAAAACCAGGCTCTGACCCGAGGAATTTCTCAAGTCCTTTCCATGCAACCGCCCCATGAGGTTCAAGAAGAGTGCCTGTCTGGCTATAACACGTACTTATGGTTTCCCTGGTTTCATCGTCGGAAACACTCACTGCATACATTATCTCCTTCATTCTGTCCAGATCCGGAACTTTCCTGAATTCACCTTTCTCATTCATAATTCCTCCGAACATCGCCACTATTCTAGACAAGTTACTCGGATGACCCACATTCATTGCACTTGAGATGCAGTTCATGGAAGGTGAAATCGGAGTATATATGCCAGTCCTGAAATACTCAGGGACTTCATCATTCTCATTAGTGGAGACTATGAATTTTTTTACGGGAAGCCCCATCTGCCATGCCGTAAGACCTCCGGCCAGATTTCCGAAATTGCCGCTTGGAACACTCATGACTATATCTTCAGTCTTTCCGGTACAAATCCGCGACCATGCCCAGAAATAATACACAGACTGAGGAAGAAGTCTTCCAATGTTGATCGAGTTGGCGGACGACAGTCTCATCCCTGCCAGTGAAGGATCCATAAATGCTTTTTTGACCAGATACTGGCAGTCATCGAATTTACCGTCGATCGCGATCACCTGGATATTATCATGCAGTGTGGTCATCTGTTTTCTTTGCAGGTCGGTGACCTCATCCGACGGGAACAGAATGATCACACGTATGTTATTCATCCCGTGAAATGCATTCGCCACCGCACTGCCAGTATCACCCGATGTTGCTGTCAGAATAACTATATGCTGATTTTCAAGACTTAGAAAATACTGCATCATGCGGCTCATGAACAGTGCGGCAAAATCCTTGAAGGATGCGGTAGGCCCCCTGTCAAGCCTCATTATGTTGAATTTGCCGTCGACTGGTTCTACAGGGATCTCAAAATCGTAAATATTGTGACAAATTTCTGCTATGTCTTCCATGTCAGCCTCTCCTCGCAACAAACTCCCGAGTATTTGTGAGGCTGTTTCAGGATAATTCTTTTCACCGAATGACAGCAATTCATCTCTGGAAAATGCAGGCAGCTGCCGGGGCATATATAATCCTCCGTCAGGAGCCAGCCCTTTAAGCAGGGCTTCCCTGAACGAAACATCCGGAGAGTTAAGATTTGTCGAGTAATATAGGTTGTGCAGTTTCAAGACATGAGATGTTTATACATTCACCACCCTCATTATGTCGGCAAAAATACCTGCTGCGGTTACATCCGCACCTGCGCCATAGCCTTTAATGACCATCGGAAGCTCACGGTATCTCTCGGTAGTCAGTAGTACAATATTGTTGCTTCCTTCAAGATCGTAAGAAGGATGTGACGAATCAACCGTTATTAGTTCCACTCTTGCCCGGCCCTGATCCATGGTTGCATAGAACCTCCATTTCCTTTTTTGCCTGACAAGCTTTTTGCGCTCTTCTTCAAATGCTGCATCAAACTCCATCTTCACCTTTTCATAGAAGCTGGCCAGACTCCCTGTAAAACAACTCTCAGGAAGAAATTTGTTTACTGCAACATCTTTCTGTTCAACAGGATATCCTGCTTCACGTGACAATATCATAATTTTCCGCACAACATCTGTACCGCTTAAATCAATACGGGGATCCGGCTCGGAGATGCCCTTTTCTTTTGCCAGCCTTATTGCGGAACTGAGCGGTGTTTCCGGGCTTATCGTATTGAAAATGAAATTCAGTGTGCCTGACAGGACAGCCTCAATTTTCAGGACTCTGTCGCCGCTTACCACAAGATCACTGATAGTTTTAATTATAGGCAATCCGGCTCCGACGGTGGTCTCATACATGAGCCTCACACCTCTTTGATTTGCAATGGTTTTGAGCTTTTCGTAATACGCATACTCCGAGGAGCAGGCTATTTTGCTTGCAGTAACTATCGATACATACCTTTCCAGCACATCCCCGTATATGGCACCTACCTTTGCATCCGCGGTGCAGTCGACAAAGACAGAATTCCTGAGATTAAGTCTGGCCATTCGGTTTATGAAAACGCCAATATCACTCTTTTCACCCTTCGAATTAAGAACTTCCTTGCATTTGTCGAAAGGAATGAATTTGTCATCAATCAACATATTCCTGGAATTGATTATTCCGGCAAGATTAATTTTCAGGTTGTGTTCCTTTAACAGAATATCATGCTGTTTTTGCAGCTGCCTGATCAGGCTCGATCCCACGTTCCCTGTTCCGGCCAGGAAAAGGTGCAATTCCTTGTACCGTGAAAGGAAGAAACCATCATGGATAACATTAAGGGCTCTTTTGAGATTCTCATTCCTGATTACGACTGATATGTTAAGTTCAGACGATCCCTGTGCGGTAGCGATGACGCTGATACCATTCCTGCCCAGAGATCTGAAAAGAGTTGCCGATATCCCCGGCGTATTCTTCATTTTCTCTCCTACGATGGCAATTATCGACAGGTCGCGTTCAATCAAAACCTTAAGCTCCTTGCTGTATGTGATCTCCCGGCTGAATTCCTGGTTTATCGCCTCTGTTGCCTTGCGCGTATAATTAGGATCAATAGCAAAGGTTATCGAGTATTCCGATGAAGCCTGAGTTATAAGGACTATATTTATGTTTTTTCCTGCAAGCGCACCAAAAAGCCTCATTGAAGTTCCTGTAACTCCTACCATGGCAGTTCCCTGGAGAGTAATCAGATCAATATGGTCAATTGATGATATGCCTTTTATCGGACTGGCTGAGCCATTCGTAGAATTTTCGCTTATGATGGTGCCTTCTGCAGCCGTATTAAAGGAATTCTTAACATAAACAGGAATCTGCTTTTTATATACCGGACGAAGGGTAGGAGTGTATATGACCTTTGCACCGAAGTGCGACAATTCAATTGCCTCTGAATATGTAAGGGACCGTATTGCATAAGCCTTTTCAACCTTTTTTGGATCAGCGGTCATAAACCCATCGGTGTCAGTCCAGATTTCAAGGGCATCAGCATTAATGGCTGCGGCAATTATTGCAGCTGTATAGTCTGATCCCCCCCTTCCCAGAGTAGTAGTTTCTCCTTCAGCAGTGCTGGCAATGAATCCCGGAACACAGAACAGGCTGTTCTTCCTTGCTATGTGTTTTCTTATCAGCTTGTTTGAGCTCTCAAAATCAACTCCTGCGCTGCCGAAATTATCATCTGTCCTTATTATTTCCCTGCTGTCAACAAGGATGCATCTTTCAAGGAACATGGAGATTATCAGTGACGAAATTCTCTCTCCTGCGCTGAGAACCTTGTCGAGTGAGTATTTACTCAGTTCTCTTACCAGAAATACGCCATTCAGGATCTCTTTCAGATCATCAAAAATCTCTTCTGTTTTCTTTTGTGCTTCAGCAAGGTTTTGCCCTGATAGAAGATCTCTTGCAAAGGAAATATGCCTGGTGAGAAGATCATCAAGGTTTTTTACATACTCCTGATCATGAGCCGATGCAAGTTCACTTATCTTTTTCAGGGAATCAGTAACCCGTTCAAAAGCAGATACAACCACAACACAGGGCAAAGGCTCCGATTCAATGATCTTTTTTACACTCCTTATCCTTTCAGGAGTTCCCACCGATGACCCGCCAAATTTCAGGACCTTCATATAGGATAAAATAATTTATTTAACACACCGGGTGATGCAAAAATTAAAAGACACAAAAATAGTAAAAATCAGGGAGATCTTTTAATTAATTGAATTTATTAATTAAACGAACCTGTATGGCGAATAACACATGCAAATGTTGTGCAATTGACTTACAGATCAGTTTCCTGATGAAGCCTTTTCTAGTCTCTTCAATATTGAAAAGATAAATGTTGCCGACAACAGGCAGCAAACGATGAATACCAGCCAGAGTGTACTCAGTGAGACCCTGTCCCAGAGCAGTGTGCCGATAAACAGCAGCTTATTGCCAACGGCAGTTGCAAGCAGCCATCCTCCCTGCATAAGTCCCTGGAAGCGTGATGGTGCAACCTTTGAAACAAAGGATAAGCCCATCGGGCTAAGGAAGAGCTCGGCAACGGTAAGAACAAGATAACTGCTCATAAGCCAGTATGGAGAAACCCTGTCAGCATCTGAAGCTGGAACGCCTGCCAGTGATAAGGGAGATGGTGCTCCTATTGAAGCGATGAGTATGATGATGAATCCGACTGCGGCAATTATCATCCCAATTCCGATCTTTTTTGGTGTTGAAGGCTCTATCCCTTTTTTATTCATCCAGGCAAAGGCTCCCATTACCGGAAAAGTCAGTGCCACTATGAACAGCGGGTTGAATGATTGAAACACTTCAGGGGCAATGGAGTTCTGTGCAATGAATGGTGTAAGGTTGTTCTTCAGTATGGTAGT
>CAZTDW010000254.1:0-5730 GCA_964611835.1 uncultured Rikenellaceae bacterium
CATGATATGGTTTTGTCCATGCAGCTTCACCCCGAAGGCTTACAGCATTGAGGGCAGTTTCGAAATCAAGTCCGGCCATCCTGGTCTTATAAGGTCTGACAGTCAGTCCGGCTGCAATCATAGGCATTGTCTGTGAGAAGTCCATTGAAAATTCCGACAATTCAATTCCGGGCATCGGATCATACCCGTCAAACCACGATAATCCCATATCAATACCACGGAGATGAAAGTCCGCTTTCAGGCCATAACTTATCATCTCTTTATCGGTGATGATCGCATCGATCTGTTTAATGGTGACATTTTCCGGGAGGGGCACCGGATCAATGATCAGGGCCGACGACCTGTAATATGGAATGACAACTGCGCTGATATCAAGAAATGAAGACGGGTAAAGGCCAAAAGAGGCAAGCAGGTTACCCATGTTCATATCTTCCCGGTCGGGAGATCGTGAAATCATATTCTGCGGACTCAGCTTTGAGGTGGGATTTGTGAAGTCGCACCGTCCCCATTTGATTATTTT
The DNA here is from genome assembly GCA_964611835.1 of uncultured Rikenellaceae bacterium. GTDB lineage: Bacteria > Bacteroidota > Bacteroidia > Bacteroidales > VadinHA17 > LD21. Next base: position 521 of record CAZTDW010000254.1, read on the forward strand.
CTGGCCAACCGACAAATCCCATTTTTTCCCGTTAATTCCGACATAGGCTTCCCGGATGTCAAATCTGCTGACCGGCTTTATAAATTCTGATCCATACCTGAATCTGACATCGGCAAAAGCTTTAAAAAAAGATTCATCGGCCGTCTCAAGCTTGAGAGCAAAATCAGAGAAGGCACTTGAAACGTATATTTTGTCATCAACAGGGTCAGTCCAGGAATAAAATCCCCCCCGTACAAAGCCTGACAACAGATCATTACCGATTAACGCTTTATCGCCCGAGGTGTCCTGTGCAATTGCCACACAATTAAGAAACATTAAAAACAACGCTATGCAGACCTCCTTCATAAGAACTGTTTTTCTGCAAAGGAAGAAAGACAAACGACACAAGTCGTCTGATCCGCGCTGTTCGGACTTCCTGTCTGTTTATTTGTAGTGCGGCCCGCTGATCTGGCACCTGGGTTTCTACCTTGTGATACCAGTAATTTTTTGCCGGTATTCGCTGGGAGTCAAGCCGGTCTGGCTCTTGAATATGGAGTTGAAGGTGGTTTTGGAATTAAATCCCGAATCAAACGCTATTGCCAGGATCGTAAAATTATTATATCTGGGATCTTCAAATCTCCGGATGACTTCCCTGACCCTGTATTCATTTATGAAAGTAAAGAAATTGCGTTTGTACTTTTCATTCAGGACCTGGGTTATATGATGTCGTGAAACTCCTGTCTGATTGGCCAGATCTAGTATTGAAAGATTCCCGTCGAGATATGGCTTTTTGACTTCCATATAGCTTAAAAGTTTCTTCAGGTATCTGTCAGCTTCATTATCCTTCAATCCGCTTTTTACGTATCTCTCAGGCTCTTTCTTCTCATCGCTGTGATTATGAACGACTTCACCGAAAATAACAGGCTGCTTGATCCCATAGAAGCTGTAAACGGCGGAGAACACTGCAATGAATCCGAAAATTACAAAATAGGGATCAAATGGTATGTAATTTCCAATCATATTCAGACCGCCAAGTATGAACAATATGAAATAGGCTGCATAGAAGCTGATTGACAATATTTTGAGCCAGTTAAGTGTTATTTTCTGAGAGGTATATGATACCAGGTTCCTAAGATTGGACTGGTGCCTTCTTATCTCGATGAAAGCCAGAACGCTGTAAGTGGTTATTGACAGGAAAAAGACTACCGAATAAACGATCCTTAGCGGCATCAGCTTATCAGGCTTGAAGAAACCCCGCAGATCCCTTACCAGCGGCTCTGATCTGAATATTACCGATACTGTAAAAAATACAAGGAAGGGAATAAAATGGAGCAGTTCAGTCCAGACAAATTTTCTACCGGGAAAAGTCATGAAGCGGATGTAAAGGTAAAGAAGCGGTCCATAGGTAAAGGTTACAAACGGAAATGAATACATCTCAATGACAGTGCTGTTTATCAGGGCAAAGATCATCTCAATGCATATCATGAATAACCATGCTGCCATCAACCTGTTAGCAACCGTGAGTGGTTTCTTGGTTGAGATCAGCAATCCTGCGAAAAACGACTGTGAAATGCCAATATACAGGACCGGTTCAATATTGACCATGAAATATATTCAGATTTAATAACAAATATAGAGAAAAAGAAAAGATAAATGAGGTATATTTGGCAATCAGGTAACTCGTTTCTTCAGAAAACCAAAGATTTAATGCCGGTGTAATTCATTATATGTCTTAGTAATATGAGCGTCCTAGTAAACAAAGATTCAAAGGTGATAGTCCAGGGCTTCACGGGAAGCGAAGGAACATTCCATGCAGGACAGATGATCGAGTATGGTACCAGGGTAGTGGGAGGGATAACTCCGGGCAAAGGCGGAAGGATTCATCTGGGGCTTCCCGTGTTCAACACGGTCCGTGAAGCAGTCAGATCTGCCGGAGCTGATGTTTCAGTTGTTTTTGTACCTCCTGCAGCAGGAGCGGATGCAATCATGGAAGCAGCCGATGGAGGAATAAGGCTCGTGGTTGCCATCACTGAAGGGATACCCGTTTCAGACATGGTTATGGTAAAAGAATATCTCAGATCATTCAATTGCAGGCTGATCGGGCCCAATTGTCCTGGAATAATAACTCCGGGCGAGGCAAAAGTGGGCATAATGCCTGGATTTATTCACAAAAAGGGACATGTCGGAATTATCTCAAGGTCGGGGACACTGACTTATGAAGCTGTTGACCAGGTGACAAGGCTTGGGATGGGCCAGTCGACCTGTATAGGTATTGGAGGCGACCCGATAATAGGTACTACAACACTGGAGGCCGTTAAGCTTATGATGGAGGATGATGATACCCATGCAATAATTATTATCGGTGAAATTGGAGGAACCATGGAGTCGGAGGCTGCAGAATGGATAGCTGAACACAGATCGAAGCCGGTTATAGGATTCATTGCAGGGCAAACCGCCCCCAAAGGCAGAAGGATGGGACATGCAGGTGCCATAATAGGAGGGAAGGATGATACAGCTGCAGCCAAAACGGCAATCATGAAAAAATGCGGTATCATAACCGTGGAGTCGCCGGCTGATATAGGAATCTCAGTCCTTAAGGCACTGGAGGGCAGATAACATTTCAGCAGAAATGGAATAAAATCAGATTTTCAGCGTTATTAAGTCTGGTATTCAAATATTTAGTGCCTATGGCGTTAATGAATGCCCTTAATTGAAGACTTTATTCTATATTTGCACCTGTTCAAATATCCGAAAAATGAAACTACTTGAAGGCAAAACAGCACTTATAACTGGAGCATCAAGGGGAATCGGAAAGGCCATTGCCCACAGATTTGCCAGGGAAGGCGCTAATATTGCGATAACAAACATCTATGAGGATGAGGAGTTCCTGAATACCATCGATGAGATCAGGACACATAATGTACAGGTAAAAGGATATGTGTCAAATGCTTCGAGTTATGAAGACTCTCAGAGAATTGCAGAAGAAATTGTCAGGGACTTCGGAAGGCTTGATATTCTTGTCAATAACGCCGGAATAACAAAAGACACTTTGTTAATGAGAATGACTGAAGAACAGTGGGATGCGGTCATTTCTGTGAATCTCAAATCGGTATTCAACCTCACAAAAGCCGTAATTCAGGCTATGCTGAAACAGAAAGGCGGCTCGATCATCAATATGAGTTCTGTGGTGGGAGTATCCGGCAATGCCGGCCAAAGCAACTATTCTGCATCCAAGGCGGGAATTCTGGGCTTTACCAAGAGCGTGGCAAAAGAGCTTGGATCAAGGAACATAAGGTGCAATGCCATTGCGCCGGGATTCATTCTGACCGAGATGACTGAAAAACTCCCGCCGGATATTAAAAGCGAATGGATCAACAAGATCCCGCTGAAAAGGGGAGGAACCCCTGACGATGTTGCCAATACGGCATTATTCCTGGCTTCCGACCTCTCATCTTACATTAGTGGACAAACAATTCATGTTTGCGGGGGTATGTTAACATAAATTTTATTATATTTGTAAAACCGCAGGGTACCTATCCTTATAGCACGAGGAAATGCAGCGAGACATATTTATTCCACAATTATTTTAAACAGGTGCCCTGCTTCTTTTTATATGTTTCCTTAAAATGCATAATACTGTTTTCTACCTCATTATAGCCATTCCCGTCGTTGGTTTCCTGCTCGAGAGGCTTCTGGAATACCTTAATGACGGAATGTGGTCAGAAAAAGTCCCTGAAAGGCTCAGGGGAATATGCGATGAGGAAGAATACAGGAAAACCAGATTATACGACAAGGACAATAAAAAGCTTTCATTCTGGTCGTCTGCTTTCAATCTTGGAGTGGTGGTTCTTATGATTGCTGCAGGAGGATTTGCTTTCGTTGATGATGTGTCAAGATCTCTGAGCGATAAAATTGTGATAACCTCCCTCTTGTTCTTTGGGATCATAGGATTCTTCTCTGAATTGATAAATATTCCGTTCGGTCTGTACGACAACTTTGTTATTGAAAAGAAACACGGCTTTAACAAAATGACTTTCAGAATATTTATCACAGATCACCTGAAGTCATGGTTTATAGCTTTGCTGATAGGCATTCCGGTACTGGGACTGATCACATGGGTTTATTACAAAACCGGCAAAGGATTCTGGCTCTATGCATGGGGGCTTATTACACTGCTGTCGATATTTATGAATTTGTTTTATTCTGAGCTGATCGTACCATTGTTCAACAAGCAGGCACCGCTCGAAAAGGGAAGCTTAAGGGATAAAATTGAGTCTTTTACTGAAAAGACCGGATTCAGGCTAAGGAATATCTATGTAATTGACGGATCAAAAAGGTCTACCAAGGCCAATGCATATTTCTCCGGATTTGGTCCGAGAAAGAGGATTGTGCTGTATGACACCTTGCTCAGGAAACTGACTGAAGAAGAAATCGTTGCCGTTCTTGCACACGAAATAGGGCATTACAGGAAGAAGCATGTGCTGCGGAGCCTTGTTTTTTCGGTATTCCTGACAGGATTGATGCTTTTCCTTTTCTCACTTTTCGTTGATAATCCATTGCTATCCGAAGCCCTCGGGGTGGGAAGCCCCAGTTTTCATCTGGGACTTGTGGTTTTTGGAATTCTTTACAGTCCGTTGTCGCTGCTGATCGGCCTGGTCACCAACAGTATATCCAGAAAGAATGAGTTTGAAGCCGACAAATTTGTAAGCGATAACTACAAAGCCGGTCACCTTGCCGGTGCCCTGAAGAAATTATCGGTGAATAATCTGTCAAACATGATGCCTCACCCTGCGTATGTTTTCTTTCATTATTCGCATCCTCCTCTGCTGGCACGCCTGGAAAGACTTGATAATATGGGCTCCTAATAAAAATTGTGTGCTGTCTTCCGGGGTCGGGCAATTTTTTTACAAACAGATTCAGGGCAGATATTCAGAGTAACAACAAATTTCTATATTTGCAACTTATTTTGCCCCCTTAGCTCAGCCGGTAGAGCAGCTCATTCGTAATGAGCAGGTCCGGGGTTCGAGTCCCCGAGGTGGCTCAAGGATATTGCGGATTGTGGATTGCGGATTGTGGAAATCGGAATTATTTCTAAGTTTGCAACTGATTTCAGGACAAATCCGAAATCGAAAATCCGGATTCCGCAATCAATAAATGCGGGAGTAGCTCAGTTGGCAGAGCATCAGCTTCCCAAGCTGAGGGTCGTGGGTTCGAACCCCATTTCCCGCTCA
>CAZTDW010000255.1:0-5707 GCA_964611835.1 uncultured Rikenellaceae bacterium
GCCAGAAATCACGGTAGTGCCAGCCCACCCTGATGCCCCATCCCGTGAGCACCAGGGAGACACCTCAGGAAGATTACAAAATAAACATGACCATCACTTTGGAATAAACGAATCCGACATTGCTATTTCTTATTAATATTTGTTGTATATCAATAAATAAATATTGATATACAATAAATCATTATTGAATTACAATAATATTTTACTATCATTTCATGCCAGGTGTTTATGGATCAGGGATTGGCATTTCATTTTCTGATCCATTCACACCTCCCCTCTTTAAAAAGAGTTTTCCACCATTTTGCCGGTTGCAATCAGGTTCTTCTTCGATTGATTTTTTAATCTGTAATTTTGTACAAACATCCGGAAGATGAAAGCTGTTATATATGAACGAAAAAGTAAACCTTACAAACTTGTCTTTTGTGATACGGACAAGCCTGTTCCCTCCGACGATGAAGTCCTGATAAAGATATATGCAGTATCATTGAATGCTGCCGATTACCGCTCAATGCAGATGGGAATCATTCCGAAGAGAAAGATATTTGGAGCTGATGTAGCCGGACGGATCGAATCGGCAGGCAAAAACATCTCTATGTTCAAACCTGGTGATGAAGTGATCGGAGATATTGCTTGTTATGGTTTTGGAGGTCTGGCAGAATATGTGACAGTTCCCGAAAGAGCCCTGGTTATCAAGCCGCCTGAGATATCATTTGAAGAAGGTGCTGCTTTGCCAATGGCTGCCTTGACTGCCCTTCAGGCTTTGCGTGATAAGGCAGGCATTCAGAAAGGTCAGGCGGTGTTGATTGTCGGCAGTGCCGGTGGTGTGGGTACATTTGCGGTTCAGCTTGCCAAATACTTCGGGGCAGAAGTAACAGGAGTGTGCAGCTCAAAAAATGTAAATCAAACATTATCCCTTGGTGCAGACCACGTTATAGATTATACTAAGGAAAACATTGCAGAAAGCGACAAACGATACGATATTATCCTGGGGATCAATGGAAATTATCCGTTGTTAACCTACAGAAAGCTACTGACTTCAAAAGGAACATACGTTATGGTTGGCGGCTCTTTGTCACAAATTTTCAAATCACTTCTCTTCGGACGGATCTTATCTTTCGGATCGAGGAAAATGAAGTCGCTGACCGCAAAAACAAGTACAACTGACCTGGAATTCCTGGCAGAACTTCTCAGGAATGGTTTTATCAAGCCTGTAATTGACCGGCGATACACTCTTGAAAAGACTGCAGAGGCGGTAAGTTATCTGAAACAAGGACATTCAACGGGAAAAGTTGTTATTAATATTTAGATTTGAGAAGAAAATTAAATGAAGGCACAACTTCAATGAAAAAGACAATCCTTTTAATCTTGTTTGGATATCTCCAGCTTAACGCCGGCTCGCAGGACTTAATTAAGATCTCCCGGGACCTTGAATTAGTGAAAATCTCAGAAAACGCATATTTGCATGTTTCTTACACTACTCTGCAGAATTATGGAAGAATCTCTGCAAACGGGTTGATTTTTACCGATAAAGAAAGTGCTTTTCTTTTTGATACGCCATGGAACGATTCACAGACCTCAGATTTAATATCTTACCTTCAGGATGATATGAAATTGCAGGTAACAGGTTTTGTACCTAACCACTGGCATGAGGACTGCATGGGTGGCTTGAAATATCTTAAAAGCCAGGGAATAAGGTCTTATGCCAATCAAATGACAATAGATATTGCAAAGAAGAAGGGTCTGCCGATTCCTGATCAGGGATTTACCGATTCGCTGAAGCTGAGTCTGGGCGACAAAATCATATTTTGTTATTTTCCGGGTGTAGCTCATTCAACAGATAACATTATTGTCTGGATCCCTTCCGAAGGTATCCTTTTTCCGGGTTGTATCTGTAAAAGCCTTGATACTGATAATCCCGGAAACACTGCTGACGGGGATATCAATGAATACCCTAAAACAGTTGACAGAATAATCAATAAGTTCAAATCTGCCAGAGTCGTAATTCCGGGTCATGGATCACCGGGCGGACCGGAACTTCTGGTACATACAAGGTCGATATTTGCACAATGATTATGGAAAATTGGTCAAAATGAGGGTCGGTTATTATTTTTTGCAGTCACTCTAGGCACTCTAGTCACTCTAGGCACTCTAGTTGTACCTGTATTACAAACAACCTCGAAAAAAAGAAATATATTTAAGATAACAATTAAAACCTCTACCTATGAAAAGTATAATTGTAAGATACAGCACTTTGATGGTGCTGGTTATTCTTTCCGGATGTACACTGAGTGTCAAATCGCCAGAGAAAGAAGAAGCTTCTTCAAAAAATGATTATTATGTCGCCGCGTATATCTGGCCTTCCTGTCACGATGATCCCATGGGCAGGGAGATGATATGGCCTGAAGGTACAGGTGAATGGGAGGTGATTAAAAAGGGCAATCCTCGTTTTGACGGTCACTATCAGCCCCGCCAGCCGCTGTGGGGCCATGAGCCGGACAATGATCCGAAAGTGGTTGAGAAATGGATAGATGTGGCGACCGACCATGGTGTCAACGTATTCGTTTATGACTGGTACTGGTACAACGGGGGTCCCTTCCTGGAAAGCGCCCTTAACGACGGTTTTCTGAAAGCAGCGAATAATGAGAAAATGCAGTTCTACATCATGTGGGCCAATCATGATGTGAAGTACAATTACTGGAATGTTCACCGCTACAAGGACAATACAGATATACTCTGGGATGCCAGAGTCGACTGGAAAAATTATCAGATCATTGTTGACAGGATCATTAACCAGTATTTCAGGCAGCCGAATTATTTCAAGATCAACGGCGAGCCGGTATTTTCAATCTTCAGTGTGGACAAACTGATGGAGAGTTTTGACAACAGTCTGGAAGAAGCACGAAAAGCTCTTGACTATTTCCGCGAAGAGGTGAAAAAGGCCGGCTTCCCCGGATTGCATATCCAGTGGAACCAGGGTGGAGGTCATGTAATGCCGGAATCTGAAGCAGCTCAGTTCACAAACCGTGTAAAGGCTATGGGTTTCAACAGTGTTGCCATGTACAATATGGGAGGACTTAATGAAGATTATATTGTTTACGGGACCAATTCTGTAAAGATCAGGGAACAAATGGACGCCATCCTGGATGTGCCCGTCTTTCCCTGCGTGTCCATCGGGTGGGATGATACACCGCGATTTCCGGCAAAAGGCATACGCGATGTGGTGCACTACCACAATACACCACAAAGTTTTGCAGCCCTGCTGTCAAAAGCAAAAAAATATGCCTACAGCCATCCCGAACAACCCCGTCTGATCACAATAAACGCATGGAACGAATGGGTGGAAGGAAGTTACCTGTTGCCCGACATGCTCAACGGTTTCGGCTATCTTGAAGCAGTGAAGGAGGTGATAATTGACGGCAAATATGACAGGTATTAAACCTGCTTTTAATTAATTCAGGCCGTATCATGTTCTTGTTTAGAAGATTTATGCATTACCTTTGAAGCGGGAAGCCGTTTGAGGAGAATTCAAAAATTAACAGTCACGTGAATAAATGGAGATACTGATAATATTCATCCTTGTACTTATAAACGGATTCTTTGCACTTTCTGAGATTGCACTGGTTTCAAGCAAAAGATCCCGTCTCGAACAATATAAAAAGGAAAAGCGAATAGGTTCCGTCACTGCACTGAAACTTCTTGATAATTCTGAAAATTTCCTTTCAGCTATTCAGGTGGGAATTACATTGATCGGCATTATTACCGGAGTATACGGGGGGTTAAATATAGCTGACGACTTTGCTCCCCTGTTTCAAAAAATTGAGCTGTTCAGAAACTCATCATATGAAATAGCACTGACTGTAACAGTAATTATCATAACCTACTTTTCAATAGTCATAGGTGAGCTTGTACCAAAGACAATCGCTTTGAGCAATCCTGAAAAAATCGCAATCCGGATATCAGGACCAATATACTACTTCAGTATTCTTTTTTATCCTTTTGTAAGGTTTCTTTCTTTTTCGACATCTCTTGTTACTCATCTCCTGGGCATACAGAAGTATTCTGATATTCATACAGAAGCCGAGTTAAGGCAGATCCTCAAAAGTGCATCCAGGGATGGCGTGATTGAAACGGAACAAAACCTGATTCATGAAAGGGTGTTTTACTTTTCTGATAAGAAAGCCAGGCACATCATGACCCACCGGATGGAGATCGAGTGGATTGACCTGGATCAGCAATTCAGCGTGATAAAGAAAAGAATAATCATTTCTGACCACAGCCGGCTAGTTTGCTGCAAAAGCAATCTGGATAACTTTATGGGAATTCTGAATGTCAAAGATTTCCTTATAGCCCTGAATTTGTCTGACGAAATAAGCATTCCTGATCTGCTGACCCAGCCGATAATAATTCCTGACAGTGCACCTGCCTATAAGATACTCAACCTGTTTAAGGAAAAGCATACTCATTTTGCAGTAGCTGTCAATGAATATGGGACCGTCGAAGGCATAATAACCCTTCATGACATTCTTGAAAACCTGATAGGCGATATTCCGGAAGAAGGAGAAGTAACTGAGCCTGATATATTTGTCCGTGATGATAAGTCCTTTCTGGTTAGCGGAGATGCTCCGGTAGAGGTACTGGATGGCATAATGGAGAACTATATGACGGATTTTGAACATATTGAATATTCAACCGTTGCCGGATTTGTCCTGAACCACATTGCCAAAATCCCGCAGATTGGTGACAAGTTTACTTTCAATGATTACGTTATTGAGATAGTGGACATCGATGGAACAAGAATTGACAAAATCCTGATAAGCAGAATTGAATAAATTTATTGAAAATACGGTCACGGATTAACCGTTACAGCCGCGGTCATTGAAGGATGAGGTGTACAATGGTAAGAATAAGTACCCGGTGTTTTGAACGTATAGCTGAAACTACCTCCGTTGTTGATGCTTCCACTGTCAAATAACCCGTTATCGCTTGTAACCGTATGAGCAACCCCGTCTTTATTGATCCATTTAATGGTAGTATTTGCCTGAACTGTTATTGATACTGGATTATATGCCATATTCTGGACAAAAACTTCATTGGCTCCTGGTCCTGAAGGACCGTTATTATTACCGCCGTTGCCATTCATATCCGGCATGTCATCCCTGGTGCAGCTGATTGATGTGATTAAAATTCCGGCTAGAAAAGCTAATCCGGCCATCACCCTGATTCCTGAACCGATTAGTGTTTTCATTATCTTATGTATTAGGATAATAAAACACCAGGGAACTAAATTAGTTCAGTAAAATTGTACTAAATTCTGGCAATTGTTGAAAAAGGTATCAGGACCGAATATTTTACAATTATCCGCGATTTCTGATGATATTTATTTTTTCAGAAAGCAATTATTCAGGAGAACATCAGTAAGGAATCCTGAACATTCTCCTTTCACTTCCGGGTTTAAATTCTTCGTGATTCTGAGCCTTCAGGAATGTGCATATTACAGTGCTGAAATCACTGTCAGTCTTGAGGATAATACTTAATGTATTATCCTTGCCGGTATTTAATGATTCAATAGTCCCGCTCACCTCAATTATCCTGTTAACATATTTTGCCGATGCGGCTGATTCGTCTTTTTAAAACTACTATAAAAGGTCAGATGCTGTTATAACAAAATCAGGTTTTGCTTTTCCAAGGTCATTCTGTTGTGTATTAT
>CAZTDW010000256.1:0-5660 GCA_964611835.1 uncultured Rikenellaceae bacterium
ACCAACAAAATGCCGGGATTTCCTCTGAATGTCGTTTCTCACCGCTCCGGGATGATTTTCAACATAATCCCCTTTTCAGGCACCAGTGATGATGCTCAGGCATCAGTTCCTTTCACATACGACAACGAGACGATCACTCCTTACCGGTATTCTGTAACACTCGATGAAAGGGACATAGATGTGATGTTTTCACCGGCAGCAAAAGCCGGATTTTTCAATATCAGGTTTAACGGAAGCTCAGAATGCGGAGTAATAATCAGTACCAGAAACGGGGGTGAGCTGACCTTCTCGGAAAAAACAGTCAGAGGTCATGAATTATTCAGGGGAGTAAAAATCTATCTCTTCCTCGAGTTTGACAGGAGGCCCGAATTTGAAAGGAAATCCGAGTCAAACCAGGAAGCAGAAATGGTCTCTGATATTCCGGGTAGTTCATCGCTGATCGCATCCTTTAAAGGGAATGGCATTGATCAGGTGAATATACGGTACGGCATTTCATACATCAGTGAGGAACAGGCGGAAAAGAACCTTAATTCAGAAATAAGCGGATGGGCATTCGATAAAGTGTCTATGAAAGCCCGGAGCGTCTGGGATAAAGTGCTTTCCGGCATAGAAGTCGAAGGAGGTACTGAAGATCAGAAGCATGTTTTCTATACCTCGCTTTACCGCTGTTACGAGAGGATGGTCGACGTTACCGAAGATGGCCGGTATTACAGTGTCTGGAGCAACAAAACAGAATCCGCCGGAGATACGTCATTTTATACCGACGACTGGGTGTGGGATACCTATCTCGCACTGCATCCGCTCCAGGTTATTCTCAATCCTGACCGGCAGGATGAGAAGATCTCTTCCTATATCAGGATGGCAAGGCAATCGGGATGGATGCCAACCTTCCCAACCCCGGCAGGGGACATGCATGCAATGAACGGCAACCATTCAGCTGCCGTTATTCTGGATGCATGGAAAAAAGGGATCCGGGGATTTGATCTTGAGGAAGCTTATGAACATCTGAAGCACACAATCCTTAACGAAACGAAGCTCCCATGGATCAGGGGAAAAGCCACACCGCTTGACAGGTTTTATGATGAAAACGGTTACTTCCCGGGGCTTCTCAAGGGAGAAACTGAACCGTATTCTATAGTCCATCCATTTGAGAGAAGGCAGTCTGTGGCCATAACCCTTGCCTCGTCGTACGATGACTGGTGCATGGCACAAATAGCCAAAGAGCTGGGCAGGGAAGATGATTACAATTTTTTCATTAAGCGAAGCCTCAATTACAGTAACCTCTTCAATACCGAAACAGGATTTTATCATCCCAAGGACTCAACCGGAAGGTGGATTGAGCCTTTTGATTACCGTTTCGACTCAGGAACAGGAGCGCGTGATTATTATGATGAAAACAATGCCTGGACATATATATGGCAGCCATACCACGCTTTTGATGACCTTATAAGCATGATGGGAGGGAAGAAAAAACTGGAAGAGAAGCTCGACCAGCTGTTCAGTGAGGGGCTGGGAAGGACCAAATGGATCTACTATTCGACTTTCCCTGATGCAACCGGAAATGTGGGGCAGTATGTAATGGGAAATGAGCCATCAATGCACATCCCGTATCTGTACAACCTTTCGGGAACACCCTGGAAAGCTCAGAAACGCCTCCGGATGCTTATGGACACCTGGTTCAGGAATGATCTTATGGGTATTCCGGGGGATGAGGACGGCGGCGGATTATCTGCCTTTTATGTCTTCTCAGCAATGGGATTTTATCCTATTGCTCCGGGGATCCCTGAATATCAGATAGGAAGCCCGTTATTCAGCAAGGTTCGGATAAACCTTCCAAACGGGAAGACATTCAATGTGATTGCTTGGAAAAACAGCCCGGTAAACAAGTATGTGCAGTCGGCCAGGCTGAACGGTAAGGAACTTGAAAAAACTTCTTTCACCCATGAAGACCTTGTTATCGGAGGAACGCTGCTCCTTGAAATGGGCGATAAGCCAAATTACAGCTGGGGAACAGACTGAAAAATAAACTGATAATATATGCAGGATATCTGGTTAAAAGGCTGTGTGACAGTACTACCTTTTTTACTGACAGCATGCAACTCATCAGGTAATAAAAAATCAGAGTATGTCCGTCCCAATATTCTGATTGCGATCGGAGATGATATTTCCTATATGCATATGGGGGCATACGGATGCAGATGGGTCAAAACGCCGGGATTTGACAGGGTGGCAAATGACGGCATCTTATTCCGGAATGCTTATACTCCCAATGCCAAGTCGTCGCCGTCGAGGGCTTGTCTGCTGACAGGCAGGAACAGCTGGCAGCTTGAGGAGGCAGCCAATCACGTACCCTTCTTTCCGGCAAAGTATACGGGATTTATCGAGGCCCTCGGAAACATTGGATATGCAACCGGCTATACAGGCAAAGGCTGGGCCCCGGGGGTGGCAAATGACAGTGCCGGAAATCCGAGGGAGCTTACAGGAAAAGCTTTCAACTCAAAGAGATTAACTTCCCCTGCAAACGGGATCTCCGACATTGATTATGCAGGAAATTTCAAAGAATTCCTTGATTCGAAGGATCCACGCAAGCCATTCTGCTTCTGGTATGGTTCGTTTGAACCACACAGGAAATATGAGTACGGATCAGGGGTAATAAAGGGAGGCAAAAATACCGGGGATATTGATCATGTGCCGGGTTTCTGGCCGGACAATGAGATTGTAAGGAATGACATGCTCGATTATGCCTTCGAAATAGAGCATTTTGACACTCATCTTGTCAGGATGCTGGAACTGCTTGAACAAAGAAATGAACTTGAGAATACTATCGTGATAGTCACCGCCGATAACGGCATGCCATTCCCACGCGCAAAAGGGCATTGCTATGAATATTCGAATCACATGCCCCTTGCAATAATGTGGGGAAAGGGAATCAGAAATCCGGGCCGTGAACTTTATGATTATGTCAGTTTTATAGATATAGCCCCTACAGTTCTTGAGGTTGCAGGAATAGATGAGAACAGAAGCGGGATGCAAACGATTGAAGGAAAAAGCCTTGCCGGAATATTCCGCTCCGGGAAGAACAGACTGGCTGATAAATCGCGTGATCATGTGCTGATCGGCAAAGAACGGCATGACGTTGGAAGGCCGGAAGATGCAGGGTATCCTGTCAGAGGCATTGTGAGGGAAGGATATTTGTATCTTATGAATTTCAAGTCAAGCCGTTGGCCTTCGGGCGATCCTGAGACCGGTTACATGGAATGCGATGCAGGTCCGGTAAAATCTATTATTTTATTTATGCGGCGCAACGGCCAGTCAGGCACGCTATGGAATCTGAGTTTCGGAAAAAGAGGAGAAGAGGAATTGTACAATATATCATCGGATCCCGAATGCCTGGTGAACCTTGCTCCTGATCCGGGATTGTATGCAATGAAACAAAGGCTCCGTGAAGAAATGTTCAGGGAGCTTAACAGCCAGGGCGATCCAAGAATTTCGGGAAACGGGGATATTTTTGACAAATATCCGTATGCTTCCGAGACAGTGAGGGATTTCTACAACAGATACATTAAGGGTGAAATTTCAAGGAAGGCTGCTGGCTGGATTGATTCAACAGATTTTGAAGAAATAACTTACCAACATTAAATTCAAGGACCATGGCAACACGTAAAATCATTTATTTTGGATTAAGCCTGATTTGTGCAATAATCGCTTTAATAATTTTTTTCAGGGGTCTGGATATAAAAGCTCTGCTTTTCCTGGTTTTCGGAGTGGCAGCTGCCCTGTTGTTTCTCCAGGGTCTTTCAGTAAAGAGCGAAAAGAAAGAATAATTTAGACTCAGCCATAAAAAAATCCGATTTTCAAATATCAAAAGGTTGATTTCTTTGTTATAATGTATTGAAATCAAATTTCATTACCTTTAGCATACGTTTAATTTTTTCACCAATGAAGAAGTCAGTTTTAGCGCTAGCTTTATGCCTGGTTTTTGCAATCCCGGCAAAGCCGCAGGGAGTTTTGAGCAAAGTTAAGAATACCGTAACAAGAGAGTTGTCGGCAAATTCCGGTAAAGATTCCGAAAAATCCGAGTCGCAACCTGCACCTGAACCATCATGTGCATGCAGCGATGCCACTCTTGTAATCGATCTTGAATTTTTCAAGATCGATTACAAGGAAATTTCGGTGAGCATGAAAGAAGATGGAAGTATACTTGTTAAAGACAAGATCAGCCGGAAATATTACATAGCAAAGAACGGAACCACCGAAGGGCCTTTAAATGAAGGAGATCCCCGGTTAAAGGGTTTCGAACCTGCCGGAAGTGATTATGGCAATGAAACCAGGTCCGATGACTGGACTGAAAAGTTTCCCGGATTCATCTCAAAAACAGCAGGCAAATACACATTTAAGTTTAATGGGAAAGCTTACGGACCTTATGCCCAGATAAATGATTTTGCCATTTCCAGGTCAAAAACCAAGTTTGCCGCAATAGTGATAGAGAATGTTCTTATTACTGAGGATCAGGGCAAGCAGATGGAAGAAGCAATAAAGAATGCAAAGACCGACCAGGAAAGAATGGAAATTGCCATGAAATACAGCCAGCAGATGCAGCAGAGCATGCTTCAGGGAGGTGGTCCCGGATCAATTCAGCCCAAGCTGGTGTCAAACATAACGGGGGCGACTTCTGATCCGATGAGCCTGATGGGCGGAACATTAAATTCTCATATCAAGTATGATGATATTCTCGTGTTAACTCCGGACAAAATCATTGATCTCCAGGGGAAAAGCGTCCTTACAATTGATAATGCCGAAGGTTCATTCCAGAACCTCTTTGTAAACTCATCGAATTCGCGATATGCCAGGTACAATTACGGAACACTTTCATTCAGTGATAAAAAAGTACTTTCAGAATTATTCAATCCTTTTCTGACCAAAACCGGCGATAAAGTATACCTGGCATATATGTACTATTCACCCTCGAAAAATTCTGTAATGCAGTGCAAAATTCCCTTCTGATAATTTTATCAGAATATTTTACCGCCTTTTCTCAAAAAGAGAACAGCAGAATTCCGGTTTTGCTGTCATTAATTTTTTTAAATATCAATCTTCCCGCCCAGGTTCCTGATTACAGATCGGTATTCGGCAGCAACTGGATAAAAGTAGAATCCTTTATTTCGGATAATCAGCACTGGATGAAGGATTATACCGATAAGTACAATATTGAATTTCCCAGAGCCTTATCAGTAGTATTTCCTGAACTCATAAGATACTCGGCAATCAGGGATATTGCAGAAACGACAATGCTGAAAACCCTGTATATTAACCTGGGTGACGAATATGCTGATTTTTCCATCGGTTATTTTCAGATGAAACCATCATTTGCCGAGGACCTTATTGAGAAGGTATCGTCACTGAATGACAGCGATTTTCAAATGATTTTTAAAGAGAGGGCCGCAATTAAAGAAAAAAGGATCTTCAGGTCACAGATTATTGCTGATCTTGAAGATCCAGTCAGACAATTTGAGTATCTGATGGTCTTTATTAAAATCTGTGAGAAGGAATACCCGGTTAAAAAAATGTCTGAAGAAGATGCTATAAGATTCCTGGCCACCGCTTACAATTGCGGGCTCAATAAAAGTGAGAGTTACATCTGGCTGATGGAAGGAAAGAAA
>CAZTDW010000257.1:0-5631 GCA_964611835.1 uncultured Rikenellaceae bacterium
ATTTATCTGGTATCCGAATATGTTACTGAAGCCTATGATCCTGTTGGAGTAATCAACATTGGTTCTTGAAAGACCTATTCCTCCTCCTACTTCGAAAATATTTACAAACCCGTTTTCTTTCGGCTGGCTTAGTCTCTTGACTTCAGCAAGCGAGTCAGCTGCTATTCTGATCTCTTTCTGTTTTATCACATCCGAAAGATTTGAATTCTCTGCCTGTTTTGAAGCAATGCTGTTGTTCAGCTCAGCGATCCTGTTTTCCCTTACCGTTATCTCCCTGTTCAGTGAATCATTTTTCTGGCTCTGGGCGATAATGATATTGTTAAGCTCTACCTTCTCGGCTTCGGCTTTCTTTATCTGTGCCCCGCGGGCGTTATACCCTGCCTGAAGGTTCCTGATCCTCTGCAGAAGTTCCTTGTTCGATTCACTGAGGGTATTGTAATTGGCAGTAAGCGTATCATATTCAACCTTCTTTGCTTCAAGCAGCCTGAACAATGAGTCTTTCTCATTTGCCATAAGTACCTGCTGCTGGGTAAGAACCATTATCTGGTCCTTAAGTTCATCGCTCTTGCACGATGGTGAAAGCAGCATCACTGCAACTGCCATTGATAATAGTACTGGCGGAATGATAAGGTTTAAAAGTTTCTTTTTCATGATTAACGGTTTTTCATATTCAGGTTCATCTAAATTAATCCCGGTCAGGGATTCACTAATTTAGGTATAATATTATTTTGAGACAAATCATTTATTAACAATGTTTGTAACATTATTCACATCAGGATTTTAAAATCGATGAAATAATGATTCTGATTAAATAAGACTTTTAAAAACCAGGGGTTGTATCAAAATTCCTTTGTGTCCCTTCGTGCTCCCGATAGCTATCGGGACCTTTGTGTATCCTTTGTGGTGAAACAAAAATGTCTAACCACAAAGTGTCACAAAGGTTGGCACAAAGTGTCACAAAGATTGTCACAAAGGGCACTATTTCTCCGCATTCTGAAGCTTCCTCTCATCTTCAGATCTGTATTCCGGCACAAGCTCCTTCATCCGTGCCACGATCTCTTCATCCGATTTCTGGTATAGGTTGTTCAGCAGCTCATTGATCTTGTTTCCGAGTTCGGCATCATCCTCTTTGCCGTTCTCGGCGATCATGATCTTCGGATGATATGTCTCTATTGTTTTTTCCTTGTCGGAGAGAAGTTCCTCATATAGTTTTTCACCGGGACGCAGACCGGTGATCTCTATTTTGATGTCCTGGCCCGGGATCAGTCCCGAAAGCTTTATCATCTGCGAGGCCAGATCGTATATGCTTACCTGGTTGCCCATGTCGAATACAAAGATCTCTCCCTCGTGACCCATGAAGGCAGCTTCCAGGACAAGCTGGCAGGCCTCGGGGATGGTCATGAAATATCTTTTGATGTCAGGATGGGTTACAGTTACCGGGCCTCCTTCCTCTATCTGTTTTTTGAATATGGGAATGACCGAGCCGTTTGAACCCAGCACATTACCGAAACGGGTTGTCACAAAACTTGTCGGGCAGGCATTGTTTTTACACAGCGAGTGCACATACAGCTCGCACAGCCTTTTCGATGCTCCCATCACATTTGTCGGATTGACAGCCTTGTCGGATGATATCATTATGAACTTACCGGTTCCGTATTTGATGGCAAGGTCGGCAACAATCCGGGTACCTCCCATGTTGACCCGCAGTGCTTCATGCGGATTCTCCTCCATAATGGGTACATGCTTGTATGCAGCTGCATGGAATACAATATCAGGCCTGTAAATGCTGAATATCCTGTCCATCAATGCCTTGTTGGTTACATCGGCAATAAGCGTTTTCACGCTTACTTCTTCATATTCCTTTTCCAGCTCCGCCTTCAGGAAAAATGACGGCGTCTCGGCCTGGTCAACCAGTATAAGCCTGACCGTCCTGAAATTTGCTATCTGCCTTACCAACTCGGATCCAATAGAGCCTGCAGCACCTGTTACAAGTACTGTTTTTCTGTCCAGTCCCTCGAATATCCTGTCCGTATTCATTTTGATCGGATCCCTTCCGAGAAGGTCCTCAGGACTGACTCTCTGTATCTGGCTCATGCTGAGCTTGCCCTGCAGCCAGGTATCGGCAGAAGGAACTTCCAGAACCTCCATATCGAGACTTAAGGCCTTTTTTATTATCATGGCCTTCCTCTCCTGGGGAAATCTGTTGACTGCCAGAATGATGGTCTTTATGTTCTCGTCCTTTACAAATTTTCTGTCGAGCACACCGGCCGACCATATGGGATGCTGGTTCACGGTCTTTCCCCTGAGCTTGCGGTCATCATCGATGAAACCCACGATCCTGTGTATGCTGAAATGATCGCTTTCAATGATCCGTTTGACGGCAACCCCCAGGATCCCCGCCCCGAAAATGAGAACATTCTTTTTCTCAGACTTTGATACATTGACCG
Organism: uncultured Rikenellaceae bacterium; assembly: GCA_964611835.1. GTDB lineage: Bacteria > Bacteroidota > Bacteroidia > Bacteroidales > VadinHA17 > LD21. The sequence goes on from CAZTDW010000257.1 coordinate 2,448, forward strand.
ATTCAAAAATGATCTTTATTGATATCCTCGCAATTGAATTTATCACCATCACCAGGACGTAATGAATGATTATTACTGACAGCGGGATAATGAAAGCCTCGTTCCAGCTGTAGATTCGCCCCAGACCGGTAATCAGGAGCAGCGAAATGAATGCGAATGTATTGGCCTGTAAAAGTCTTGAAATGTCGTTTATTGTGGTGTGACGCAGCAGCCCGCTGTAGGACCTGAAAACAAGCATGAAGACAGCATAGGCGGTCAGGGCAGTTAATGCCTGGTAGGTGAATTTGAAAAGATCTACGGATTGAATTGAGAAATTGAACCTCAGTATATACGCAAAGAAGAATGTGGTGAACACCACAATGAGGTCAACTGCGAACACAAGTCCCCTGGGCAGGGAGTATTTCCTGTAGAACGCAATTCCTTTCTCACGGAGACGATTAAGGAATCTGGAGGCATTTTTCTTCAAATTCATAGAACAATGTTGTTAAACTACCGCTGTCCCCGTTGCGCGTCCCCCGTCGCGATTTCCGCGGTTAGTTTTGTTAGTTACAAATGCGTTTCTGATTGTTAAAGAACAATCACATCGTTAATTCTGATAAATCTACGATCCTTTATTTAGTACAAATATACTAATTTTTACTGTACAGGCAGGCGATTTGCCGGTCTTTTTTAAAAAATGGATCCGGCGTCAGTGGGGTGGTGCTGAGTGCTGGGACTCCTTCACTATCCTTAGGACAGTTACGGCCGGCAAAGCTGGAACTAATTGTTTTACCGCAGATCTCGCAGAATTTCGCAGATATTGTTACGAGTTCGCTCTGTTGTCCCTGCTTGGTTTACCCCCCATCCCCCCTAAAGGGGGGCCAAATAGCTGTACTACAGCTAAAACTGAATACTGAATACTGAATACTGAATACTGGTTACTGAATACTGAATACTGAATACTGAATACTCACATCTCACATCTCACATCTCACCTCTTTCAACTACCCTTCAACCCAACCTCACCACCTTATCAAACCACCCTACCAGCCCCACTCTGTGCGTCACAAATACCACCGTCACACCCTCCTTCAGCATGGTCAGCACCTCCATGATCACCGCCTCATTGTCGGCATCGAGCGACGAGGTTGCTTCGTCCAGGAGCAGCAGCCCCGGCCTGCGCAGAAGAACCCTCGCAAGTGCGAGACGCTGACACTCGCCTCCTGAAAAGGTGTACTGGTAGTTCACAATGTATTCATCCAGACCTCTGTCATACCGCTTTATATGATGAGCCGCATTAACCTGCTCCAGCACTTCGAGGATCTCTGAATCGGTAATTTCACTGCTGCTGTCCCATACAAGGTTTTCACGAAGCGTGCCGTCGATAAAGAACGGATCCTGCGGAAGGTATCCGATACTCTGCCTCCAGGAGGGCAGGAGGGAGTCATCCAGGATCCTGCCGTCAACGGAAATGGTTCCGGCAGAAGGTTTCTGCAATCCTGCAATGATGTCGATAAGAGTAGTTTTGCCTATTCCCGACTCGCCCAGGATACCGGTAATCTTCCGGGCCGGAATGGTATCTGAGAATCCCGTGAACAGGCTTGCTCCTCCCTGCCAGGCGAATTCAATGTTGTCAAGGGTTATCTCTTTGGTCAGTTCTATCCTGTTCTCCGGTCCCCGGCTTTCAAATCCGCTGTCCGGGAACTCCTCATCCAGCTGAAGCACAAGTTTCACCGACGGTATGTTGGCCATGATCATGTTCACATCGGTGTTCATCCCCACGAACTGCGGAAAGATCCTTGAGAATAATAATATAAGTATGAAGAATGAAGCCAGCGGAACACTGCCCGACCGGTAACCCAGATATACTATTATCACAAGCACAATGATCCCGGCAATGCGGTATATAAGCTGCGGAAGCGAATAGTTCTTCTGCATCCTGAATTCAAGATCGAGCAGGGATGTGTTTGCCTCATCGAACTTGTCACTGTAGAAATCTTCCGAGCTGTGAACCTTGGCAATCTTCACCGTCTGCCAGAAATCATCGATATACTTCAGCAACCGGTTATAGGAGGAGACAAATCCCTCACCCAGATGGAACGATTTGAACAGGTATTTCCTGAGGACCAGGAACAGTGCTGCTCCGATTACTATTATTATCAATGTGAATCCTGCGGAGACCGCCATGGCATAAGCGATATATGAGACAGTAATTATAAAGGTTGTCAGCAGTCGCAGGTAGAAATAAATATATGTTGCCAGGTTGGGAACCTCTTTTGTCAGCACCTGCAGATGGTTGGTCTTGCTCTTGCTGTTGAGAACATGCCAGTCTGCCTGAATTATTTTCCTGAAAAGCCGCTTCCTCAGGTGGTAGATGAAGGATTGCTGGTACCGGGCGTCGAGGATCGATTTCCAGTACTGGATCAGCGCATTGATGGTGAGTATCACCACATACACGATCAGGATGCTCCCGATGGTGATGGTGACGTTGAATTGTTCGGCAAGGTTGTGAAAGAACAGGGCCGGTCCTTCCGGCTGCCCGGCTCCTATGTCGATCAGCTGAAGCAACGGTATCAGCAGCACTATGGAGAATCCCGAATTGATCCCCTGGAAAAGGGTCAGCAGGAAGATCAGGATCAGTTTCCGGGGCTTGAATTGCCGCAGGAGTCTGAAGGTCTTTAATATGAATAGCCAGGCGTTCATTTGTGACTAAGTGACTTAGTGACTAAGAGACGAAGGGACTGTAATCAGTATTCAGTCCCGAATCGCTTCGCTCTCGGGATCTCCGCTTCGCTCCGATATTCAGTATTCAGTAATCAGTAATCAGTGGTTTGAGCTGTGGAATCTGCGAAAATCTGCGGGAAAACAAGAAGTTCCAGGCTTCCAGGTGATTGAGGACTTAAAGGCATCACCAGATCTGATGCTGTAGATTCAACAGGACCTCAACTACCCGCTGAGCCGCCTTCCCGTCCCACTTCTCCGGCACACCCCCTTTCTTCCACTGCCCCGCAAACAGTTTTTCCATCGCCGGCCTGATCCTTTCCGGATCAGTCCCTATCAGCTCATTCGTCCCGATGGTACATGTCTCAGGCCTTTCAGTGCTGTCGCGCAATGTGAGGCACGGGATTCCCAGCACTGTCGTCTCCTCCGTTATGCCCCCCGAATCGGTAATGACTGCGAAGGCACGCTCGACGAGGTAGTTGAA
>CAZTDW010000258.1:0-5588 GCA_964611835.1 uncultured Rikenellaceae bacterium
CCTGTGCAGAAGACAAACTCTTTAAATGACATTCTGTCGGCGATAAGGAACTTTGATCTTAACAACCAGAGGAGGATCTCATTCGAGTATATACTTTTCAAAGGCATTAACGACAGCCCAGGTCATGTCAAAGAGCTTCTGAGGATACTGAATGGCATCAGGTGCCGTATCAATCTGATCCGATTCCATCCTGTACCCGGTTCTGATCTGGAGAGCCCGGGGCCTGAAGAGGTTATTAAATTCAGGGATGCTCTTACCGGCAAAGGCATTCATGCGACCATCAGGGCAAGCAGGGGACTTGATATACAGGCTGCCTGCGGACTCCTTTCCACCCTGGAAAAAAACAAAACACGCCCGGAATGTACAGGAAACTGATTTATTTGATTGGCATTCAAATTACACTTGTTCTGAATGGCCAGGAAAAAGCACTTGATCTGCTGATATCCGATTCCTCAATGTATGGTGCATCTGCCTCGCTGTGCATCCTCGATGCCGGCAGCGGCGTTCCGGTGTTTGAATACAATCCCTTCACAGGCATGATGCCTGCTTCAACCATGAAACTGATCACAACCGCCGCTGCTCTTGAGCTGCTCGGACCGGAATACGTCTTCACCACAATGCTTGGCTATTCGGGAAGTCTTGACAAAAGATCAGGAAAACTTGTCGGAGATATCGTAATTACCGGCGGAGGAGATCCGGCTCTCGGGTCACCGTATTTTAAAGATCATTACGGTGATTTCATTAACAATTGGGTCTCTGAAATAAGGAAGGCCGGCATCAGGGAAATTTCCGGGAATGTGATTGCTGATGATTCCCGTTACGATTATGAGCCTGTCCCTTCAAAGTGGCTCTGGGAAGATATAGGCAATTATTACGGGGCAGGAGCATACGGATTATCCGTATTTGACAATACATATGAGATCCATTTGAAAACAGGGGGGACCGGAACATTTCCGCAAATAACCGGGATAGTACCCGGCGAAGTATCGGTGGAATTGACAAACCGGCTCCGGGCCGAAGGTGACAGTGACAATGGCTATGTTTATGCTGCACCTCACAGTGACAAAGGATGGATATCGGGTACAGTGCCGGTAAACAGAAATGACTTTGTCCTCAGGGCTTCCATACCCGATCCTCCCCTGCTGCTTGCCAGGATCCTCAGGAACAGGCTCGACTCGGCAGGTATTTCAGTTACCGGAAAACCTTCCACCTCAAGGATAGAGAATATGACACCCGGGAATACCGAAATCATAAGCCGGATTATCTCGCCCCCGCTCGACAGTATAATAATAATACTCAATCATGAGAGCGTCAACCTCTATGCCGAACATCTGGCAAGGGAGCTTGGCCGGGTATACCTGAACAATGGCTCGACAATGTCGGGTACAGGCATCATTCTTAAGTTTCTTGAAGATGCAGGAATACCTGTTGAGGGCGTCTTTATAGAGGACGGAAGCGGCTTGTCTCCCTTTAACGCAATTAATGCAAGGGCGCTGGCTTCACTGCTCTGTTATATGAAGAACAAATCAACCTGTTTCAATGAGTTTTTCTCTTCACTCCCCGAGGCCGGAAAAGCAGGCACCCTGGCAAGATATTTCAAAGATCCGGTATTTGTGTCCAGATTAAGGGCTAAAAGCGGATCTCTCACAAGGGTCCGCTGTTATGCAGGTTATATCAGGACGATATCGGGAAGGGATCTCTCATTCAGCGTCATGATAAAGGATTATTCAGGTCCTTCCCGCAGGATCATATCCGGGATAGAGGATATACTCAAAGAAACAATATTGCATAAATGATCTTCGAGTGAATTCTTCACTGTATTAAATTATATTTGCGGCTTTTAACGCCGTACTATGAATAATACCGTAGCTGTCAGGAGATGCAGGGATTATGATCTGGAAGAGGTTTTTAACCATATATCGGAAATTTACAAATCATGCCATGGGCCCGACCTGATGAACAGGAAAGTGCTTCTTAAGCCGAATATCCTTTCGGACAATCCTCCGGAAAAATGTATAAGCACCCATCCTGTGGTCGTCGAAGCAATGGTAAGATTCCTTAAGTCGGAAGGTGCAACAGTCCTGATCGGTGATTCTCCTGCGATCCATACCCGTGGATTCAGGGCTGAAAAATCAGGTATTGAGAATGTTTGCAGGAATCATAACATCGACTGGATTGATTTTTCAATTAATCCAGTGGTCGTGAAACTACGGGAAGGCAGGATAAAGATTGCCGCGGTTGTCAATGAAGTTGATCTTATAATATCTCTCCCAAAGTTTAAGAACCATGAGCTGGTTTACTTCACCGGGGCCATAAAAAATACCCTTGGCCTTGTCCCCGGATTTTCAAAGGCAAAGCAGCATGCAAGGCATCAGGACAGGGAGAGTTTCGCCAGGTTCCTGGTCGACCTTAACGAGAAGATTACTCCCCATTTCTTTCTTATGGATGGTATTATGGGGATGGACGGAAGAGGTCCGGGGCAGGGTAATCCGGTCAGCACCGGAGTGCTCATAGGTTCTTCAAATCCGCTTGCCCTGGATATAATAGCCTCATCAATAGCAGGATACAACCCGAATGATATTCCAACAAATCATATTGGTCTTGCACGTGGCGAATGGTTAAAATCAGCTGATGAAATCATTTATGACGGTCCTCCTCCTGAGTCGGTCAAGAAGAAGGATTTCAGAAAAATTGCCATTACACGTAACTCCAATATTTCCATAAAGTTCCTCAAAAACAGAATGATGTTTCTCCGGAAGCTTGAGCGCCGGCCTGTATTTATCCACAAGAACTGTACAGGATGCATGGAATGCATCAAAATATGTCCTCATAATGCAATAGTCATGCACACTGAAAAAAAGAATCATGTTGTTCTCACCGACAGTGAGTGCATAAGATGCTTTTGTTGCAGTGAGGTCTGCAAGCACAATGCAGTTGTGATCCGGAGGAAGATTTTTGGAGTCTAGGCGTCAATCTTTGCGTACTTGGCGTGAGCCTCAATGAATTCCCTGCGCGGTGGCACCTCATCTCCCATCAGCATTGAAAATATATGATCGGCTTCTGCAGCACTTTCAATAGTAACCTGGCGGAGTGTTCTTGTTTCAGGATTCATGGTAGTTGACCAGAGCTGTTCCGCATTCATTTCACCAAGACCTTTGTACCGCTGTATGCCGACAGAAGACTCCTTACCCTGACCAAGTTCATTTATTGCGGCTTCACGCTCCTCCTCGCTCCAGCAATACTTTTCTGATTTTCCTCTTTTGACAAGGTATAGCGGCGGGGTTGCTATAAACAGGTTGCCGCCTCTGATCAGATCCTGCATATACCTGAAGAAGAAGGTCATAATAAGCGTTGTGATATGGGAACCATCTACGTCCGCATCGGTCATTATTATTATCTTGTGATATCGCAGTCCGGAAAGGTTAAGAGCCTTGCTGTCCTCGTCAGTGCCTATATTGACGCCAAGTGCCGTAAATATGTTTTTGATCTCTTCACTTTCATAGATCCTGTGGTGCATTGCCTTTTCGACGTTGAGGATCTTACCCCTGAGCGGCAGTATTGCCTGGAATCGCCTGTCGCGCCCCTGTTTGGCTGTTCCGCCTGCCGAATCACCCTCAACGAGATATATCTCGCATTTGGAAGGATCCCTGTCGGCGCAGTCTGCAAGCTTGCCGGGCAATCCCGATCCTGAAAACTCATTTTTACGCTGCACCAGTTCCCTGGCCTTCCTTGCTGCATGACGGGCAGTAGCTGCCAGGATGACCTTCTGAACAATGATCCTTGCATCTTTTGGATTCTCTTCCAGATAATTTGTGAGCATGGTACTGACTGCCTGGTCAACTGCTCCCATTACCTCGGAGTTTCCAAGTTTGGTTTTTGTCTGCCCCTCAAACTGGGGTTCTGCAACTTTAACAGAAATTATTGCCGTAAGCCCTTCGCGGAAATCATCTCCGTTAATGTCGAATTTCAGTTTTGTCGTTGCTCCGGAGTCTTCCGCATATTTCTTCAGGGTCCTTGTAAGACCTCTCCTGAAACCTGCAAGATGGGTACCGCCCTCAATTGTGTTTATATTATTGACGTAGGAATGGACATTCTCCGAGAATGAGCTGTTGTATTGCAGAGCTATCTCAACTGGGATTTCCGTTTTGTCGTGTGAAATATGTATTGGTGATTCGATGATCCTCTCGCGGTTGGCATCAAGATAGCCGACGAATTCCACCAGTCCGAGATCCGAGCAAAACTCCTCATAGCGTTCTTTCCCCCCGTTACCATTTTCCACCAGCTCACGCATATCCTTGATCGTCAGAACTATGCCCTTATTAAGAAAAGCAAGCTCCCGCAGACGGGCAGAAAGGATCTCAAAATTGAAATCGGTTGTCTGGAAGATAGTATGATCGGGTCTGAACTGAATTACTGTTCCTGATGTGGATGTTTCCCCGATGGTTTCAACCTCAGTAACCGGTTTTCCCTGCCTGTATTCCTGTCTGAATATTTTTCCTTCCCTCATTATGGTGGCAGTCAGAATTTCTGATAAGGCGTTGACGCAGGAAACACCGACTCCGTGCAAACCGCCGGAAACCTTATAAGATCCCTTGTCAAATTTTCCTCCTGCATGTAGCACTGTCATGACCACTTCCAGGGCAGATTTCTGCTCTTTCTCGTGCATTCCTGTAGGGATTCCCCGGCCGTCATCAGTGACTGTTACAGAATTATCCTTATGAATTACCACGTCAATTCTCGAACAGTAACCGGCAAGCGCCTCATCGATAGAATTATCAATTACTTCATAAACAAGGTGATGCAATCCCTTTACTCCAATGTCCCCTATGTACATTGCAGGCCTTTTCCTCACGGCTTCAAGACCCTCAAGCACCTGAATGCTCTCAGCGGAGTATTCAGCACCATCCTGCAATTTTTTTTCAATATCACTCATCACTTAAAAGATTATTTTTCAAAAATACATTTAAACCCACCTTACTTTTTCCTATGACTTCCGGATACAGAAATGGCCTGCTATAACATTTAAAAACATATGCGCCAGACAATTATTGTTCCCCGTAAATCACTGAAAGAAAGTATTTTAATAATCGCCACAAAGATAACAATAATTAAGGTGTTTTTAGTTAAACGATTGTTAAAAGTAATGCACAATTTAATAAAGAAATTAACAGCCGGGGCTGTAGGCGCTGGGCACCAGGCTATAGACTCTGGGCTAAGGGCAAAGGGCGAAGATTCTGCGAAAATCTGCGGGATCTGCGGGAAACAAATATGTTTCAGAGTTCCAGAGTTTCAGAAAATCAGAGACCTGGTTTCTTAGAGACGATGTGACTGAACGACAATGCTAGGAGGTGAGATGGCAGGAATGGGAGAAATTCAGCATGCAGTATTCAGTAATCTATACGGTATATGGAAACAGCAAGTAAATACCTCCATATGTGATTTACGTAATTAATTACGTAACAATTACGTAATTAATTACGTAAATGTGAACCGGGTTAAGAATTGCCGTGAAAAATTACCTTTAGGAGGCTTTATATCAAAATGGTGCTCACCTGAAGTAAAGTACGCGTACTATTGCAACACATCAG
>CAZTDW010000259.1:0-5567 GCA_964611835.1 uncultured Rikenellaceae bacterium
GTCACAACACCTGCTCACAACTTCTTGACAGGATGGATAGGTTTGGAGTCGATGTTTCTGTGGTCAGCAATATCAATGGTATATTTTATAAGAATACCCAATCGGCCAATGAAGAGCTGTTTGAGGAGATCAATTCTGACACACGATTCAGAGGGCGGTTTGTACCGTTTGCTGTTATCAATCCTATATATGCAGGGTGGAAGGATGATTTTGAGGTATGTGTTAGCGAAATGGGAATGAAGGGACTGAGATTGTTCCCTCAGTACCATGATTATGAAATTACAGATCCCTCGCTTATTGAACTTGTGGGTATGGCGCGAGACAGGGAATTGCCTGTTGCTTTTGATATCAGGATGGTTGACAGCCGGCAGAAATCATGGCTCGATCTGCCCCATTATGATTTTTGTGCTCCTGTAAAATCTGATATTATTTTCAGGGAATGGTCATTGAAAAACATTATACCGGTCCTTAAGGCTGTCCCGGATGCAAAATATATAATTGTCAATCTGGCAAACAGCATTTCGCTTACCGGTGAAGAAACGGATATTATAAAAGGAACTGATCTGGTTTTTGATACGTCGGGCAGGGCAATAAGGGGTGAGAATGACCTCGCATTACTCCTGAAACGTTTCGGCAGGGAGAAATTTGCTTTTGGCACACATTCTCCGATCCTTGACTATCTTACGGGAAGGCTCCGAATTGAATCAATGAGCGCTGATGAGGCAGATGAAAACACAAAAGAACTGATCAGGTCAGGAAATGCAAAAAGGATGTTGGGAATGAAGGAGAATTGAATATCCAATCAGGATACCTCAGTTTCCCGCTGATTTCGCAGATGACCGCAGATTAAATCCATGAAATGATCAGCGTTGATCCAAGTGATCTGCGGGATAAGAAAAAAGGCTCCACTTATTATTAAGGATCAGTAAGATGGGTAGACTAATCTGACTATTTGGCGCCGTCGATACCAGATACCGAGTCCCTCGCCTGCCTTACCTCTTTATAGCTTACGTTCTCAATCTTTAAAACAACCGGATTGGGCCATTTGTTGTTAGTGTACAGGCGATGTCCGTTAACTGCGCTTACAACCAGTCCCAGGGGAGTTTCACTGAACCGGATCCCGGCGTCATATCCGGGTCTGTATTCAACCAGTTCGCTGGCATAACCAAGAATGCTTACCCTGGTCCGGTCACTTCCTGTTAATGTCCTGAAAACAAAATCCTTTCTTTCACCATATTTCCACTTCTCACCAGCAGGAATAAATGCATATACCGCTTTACTGTACTTTGACCTTGTAAACCAGATGTCGCCCTCCCTGGTGATTTCCCATGGCCGTATATTGTGAATACCCTCCTGGTTAACAAGATTCCAGAGAGCTACTTCCCTGAGAAGGGCTTCCTGCTCTATCTGGATCTCTCCGTCAGGCTTCGGACCCACATTGAGCAAAAAGTTACCACCTTTGGCCCTTATTTCAATCAGCATGTTGATTATTTCAGTACCTGTTTTGTGAGGATCATTCGTTGGTTTGTATTGCCAGTCAGTTCCCATCGTAAAACAGGCTTCCCAGGGTCCGGGCATAGGCCTGTCGGGCAAATTCTGCTCCGGGGTCTGCATTTGTCCTCTGGTTACGACAAGGTCAGGCTGAAGCTTCCAGGCATATTCCTTAAGACCTTCTTCCGGGCCATCAAAGAAGAATATATCTATCTTACCGTAATTGGAGAGTAATTCAGCTATCTGAGCCTTGTCGAGAGCCATCAGTCCGGGATTCTTTGCAGGATAGTGAAGAGGATGCTGTAACCTGCCTACCGGAATATTGTACCTGTAAAAAAAGTGAAAATCCTCCGGTGAGAAATATAGTCCGATTGCCAGTCCCTGTTTCCTGAAAGCGTCAAGAACCTCTTTCAGGATATCACGCCTGAAAGGAGTGTTCATGATATTGAAATCAGTCGTTTTTGTATCCCACATGCAAAATCCAGAGTGATGCTTTGAGGTGAAAACAACATATTTCATCCCTGCAAGCTTTGCAAGTATCGCCCATTCTTCAGGATCAAATTTTCTGGGATTGAATGATTTTGGCAGATCATTCACAAAACGTTCCAGATAGTCGGTTGATGCTCCTGCCATTGAATGACTTATAACGGCTCCTACCTGAGAGTCCATGCTCCAGTGGATGAACATTCCGAATCCCATATCCTTGAACCACTCTTCGCGTTCAGGCTTATTGGAGGTCTGCTGGCAAAAAATTATGCTGTTGAAGGCGATTATGAAGGCCGATAAAAGAGAAAAATGTGGTTTCATCTGCATTTCTGTTATTTATTGATTATCATATTATTTGTCCCACTGGTCTTTAACTCTGTTAGTGAACAACTTAACCTGCAACCAGAGACAAGCAACCAGCAACCTGAGTAAATTAATTTTATATTTTTATCTTTACTTAAACCATAAAAATAGCGATTGTCATGAAAAAAACCTTCAATCAGACATTATTGAACCTGACTATTCTTTTTGTCATACTAACGATCTCTGCCCCTTCCTTTTCTCAGGCGTTATGGGAAACGGCAAAAAAAAATAAGGATGTTTTGAGATTCTCCACGCTGTTCACGGCACAGGACTGCCGCGACAGGATCAACACAGATGAAGGCCTTGAAGCCGCCGTGAAATGGTGTAGGGAAACCGGCCTCACCAGGGTTTTCATTGAGTCATTCCGGGGGGGGTATTATGCAGATAAGGAGACTCTTATCAAAGCAAGAGACCGCTTTGCGAAGGAAGGATTTGATGTCGCAGGGTGCGTAACAACTGTAAGGGTAGGTAAAAACGGTATTGGCGGATGGGGGCAGACCCCTTGTTATACTCATGAAAGCACGGAGAAGGAGTTTGAGAAGATCTTTGAATATACTGCTTCGATATTTGACCTGATAATGATCGACGATTTTCTTTTTACGGAATGTACGTGCGAGGATTGCATTGCTGCCAAAGGAGATCTTACATGGGCAAAATTCAGAAGCGACCTCCTTGTCAGATTCAGCAATGATCATATTATCAAACCGGCAAAAAGCGTTAATCCCAAAGCTGAGATAATTATTAAATATCCCTTGTGGTACGACTTTTTCCATGAACGTGGATATGAAGTTGTAAGACAGAGCCAGGATTATGATTATACCTGGGTTGGCACCGAGACCCGTGATTATAATTTCGATCTGAAACCTGGAGGGACGGTTCAATACAACGCTTTCTTTATCATGAGGTGGATTGACGGAATCAGTGCAGGCAAAGCAGGCGGCGGATGGATTGATGCCCTGGGTACTTCTCCAAAATTCTACGTGGAACAGGCCCGGCAGACTGTTCTCGGCAATGGCAGGGAGATCATGCTTTTCCATTACGGGAGCCTGCAGACAAATTCCAATAAATATGATGGATGGGAAGGAACACCCATCGCAAATGTTGATGCTCTTAAGAAAGAGATCCCTCTTCTTTTCGACCTCGCCAGGCTCATAAAAGACAAACCACTAAAAGGTATCTACCTTCCTAAACTTCCTAACAGTGAGCCGATTAAAGAACCCTATATTTTTAGCTATTTTGGAATGCTGGGCCTGCCGCTTATCCCTGGTCATGAACTGACAAGCAAAGACCCATCGGTGATCTATACCACACATGCTCTCAAAGATCCTGCTTTTTCTTCTAAACTTTACGGTATCCTCAGTTCAGGAAAACAGGTTGTGGTCACAGAGGAGCTGGCACTGAGACTAACAGATCAGAAGCTGCTTGAAAATAAAAATCTTATGGTGTTCAAATCAGGTGATGATCCCAAGAAGTTCCTGAAAATGACAAAGGAGGAAATACAGCCTCTCCGTGACAGGCTTCTTGCGCCGCTGGGTATTAAATTCAATGCTCCCAATAAGGTCTCTATATATCTCATAGGTGACAATCTTATTGTACTCGAGAACTTCAATGATGAGCCTGTTGATGCAACAATTGAATTGTCAAAAGTTACTGATATCCGTCAGGTTTTGTTGATCCCTTCCGATGGAAAGGCAATTCTTTCAAAAAAAGGGAATGCTGTAAACCTTAAAGGTATCACTCCGAGAACTCTTTTAGTGTTAGAGTATAAATAGATAGTATGAAACCTCCATGTATTTGCATACATATACACAACAATATAATAATCAACTACATGGAGGTTCCATCATACCATTAAAATCAAATTATTATATGATGAAAACAAGGACATCGGTTCTTTTAATGGTTGTTTTATTAGCAGCCTGTTCTGTGCCATCAGGAAAAAAGAAACAAAATGAGCTGGCACGGAAGATTGTTGCAGACGAATACTTTGCATTTACGAAGCAGAAAGCACTGGAGATAATGAAGACCGGCTTTAATGCCGGAGACGGTTACCGGGAGGTCTGGATACGCGATTACAATACTTTCATAATGCTTGCTTCAGAAGTCTATCCGGATGAGGAATTAAAGGAGAATCTTCTGGTTTTCTTTCGAATGCAGGGAGCAGACGGGAATATTATTGACGGATTTACACCTGCTGAGCAGATAGGTGAAGATAAGTCTGATTTTATTTACCATGATCTGGAGCCCAGGTATGCCGGACATAAGAATACCGTTGAAACTGACCAGGAATCATCGCTGGTCCAGGCTGTGTACAAGTATGTAAAAATCACAGGTGATGTTTCCATACTTTCTGAAAGGATAGGTGACAGGAGTGTTGCCGAAAGGCTTGCAGATGCCATGGATTTTCTTCTGAATTACAGATTCAACAAAGAGTACGGACTGATAATCGGTGCAACCACGGCCGACTGGGGCGATGTGCAACCGGAACACGGATGGGGAGTGGATCTTGATGCCAACACTCATCCCGCAATTGATATTTATGACAATGCAATGTTCATTATTGCCCTGGATAATCTTTTTGAACTGGTGCCGGAAACCAGGGAAAGATTTGGCAACATCAGGACATCTCTGGCGGATAATTGCAGAAAACATCTTTGGGATAATACGAACAAAAAATTCATCCCTCATATCTATCTCGAAAAGGGATCCCCTTTCCCTCCGGACTTTGATGAGAACCAGATATATTATTTCGGTGGTACAGCAATAGCAATTGAGGCCGGGCTGCTGAGCAGGGAGGAGATAAAAGCCTCGCTGGATGAAATGGTAAGGAGAGTGAAGCTGGCCGGTGCTGCTTCAATCGGACTTACATTATATCCTCCTTATCCTGAAGGATTTTTTGCGAACAAGATCATGAATCCTGAATACAGCTACCAGAATGGCGGCGACTGGACATGGTTCGGAGGAAGGATGATACAGCAGCTTGTTAAACATGGATTCATTGCAGAAGCTTATGAACAGATAGCACCAATGGTAAAAAGGGTGAAAGACAATAATGGATTTTTTGAGTGGTATTCAGTTGATAACAAACCGAGAGGTTCCGGGACGTTCAGGGGTGAAGCAGGTGTTTTGTATGAGGCAATAAGAATGCTTGAGGATTGGGCCGGGAAGGGTCAGTAAGAATGACGGATGACCGGTGACAGATGACCGATGACCGACCTGTCCTCCGT
>CAZTDW010000260.1:0-5503 GCA_964611835.1 uncultured Rikenellaceae bacterium
AAAAAAAATCCACATGATTCAGCAGTATTCAATTAAATTTTTACCTGACTGAAAATCATTACCCGATAACCGCATTATACACCAACATTATTTGGTATCAATGCTGTTAGGATGATAGTGTATTTGAAATATTCTAATTACCTGATGTAGGATCCGGTTGCAGGTGGTGTAGGATCATTTTCCTTTATCCTCCTTCTGCAAAGCTGCTCAATTTCCGAAACATTTTCTATTCCTGAAATATATAATGTATCAGGGACATAACGGTCGGGACCGTTTTTATTGCTCACCATTTTGCCTGATCTCATTCCTAGGGTTAAATTACCTTTTCTGGCATTTCCGGTTACTTCGATATCGCCTGAGAACTGTTCCCAGTCTATGGACCTGTAACTGCCATTTTTGAAACTTATAAGCCTGGTCGGAGTGCCGACGAACCAGCCACCCTTTTTCAGCAGCATACGGAATCCGGCAAAAAGCAATAAAATACCTATCAGAACAAAAAAACCAATGATTAATCCGGGAACCAGCAATGGTTTCAGGTTGCCCGGACCTGCTACAGTTGGTACGTCATTTGCAAGAAAATGGACCTCCTTACCCTGGAACACCGGACCCATGAAGAGCAGTACGAAAACACATGAGAACAGGAACCATACAGCTCCGAAGATTATTATGGCAAGGGATACTTTGACCGGCTGGCTTCTTTTTGCCTTTACAATAAAGTCGCGCGGCTCGGAACCGATTGCGTTGATCAGTTCGGGAGGGAGAGTAGTGTCATCAATCATAGAACCTGAATATTGGTTTGAATTTGAAATCCTGTTAAATGTACTATATAACAACACTCAATGTCATCATTTGGCGTGACATATAGCATTAATACAAATGACATATGTCAATCAGCGGAATGATAAACGTCAATGCATTTACTGCGACCACTTTGTAGGTATCCTGTCCCAGCGGTGCTTTTCAAGTTCTTTCATCAGATCGGGAGGCAGAAGGCCTGCATCGCTAACTGAAAGGTTTGATCTTACATGGCCGGGTTTTCTCATACCTGGGATAATCGTGCTGACTGCCGGCTCACCCAATATGAATCTCAGGGCTATCTCAGGCATTGTCATCCCTGCCGGAATCAGCGGTTTAAGCGCATCTGCCCTTTCTACACTGGGTATCAGGTTCTCGGGCACAAAATAAGTATTTCTCCAGTCTCCCTCTGGCCACCGGGTTGACTTGGTCAGTGTTCCCGTAAGTGTGCCTTCGTCGAATGGTACCCGGGCTATCACTCCTACATTCATTCTCCGGCATGCAGGGAGCAACTCATCTTTGGGATTCTGGTCAAAAATGTTGTAGATTACCTGAACAGAATCAATCAATCCGCTTTCGACAGCCCTGATCCCGTTCCAGGGTTCCCACCGGTTCATGCTAATCCCGATCGCATGAAAAAGTCCCTGTGATTTAAGATCGAGCATTTTGTTTATCCCGCGTTCATCATCAAGCCAGCTGTCCTCCCAGGTGTGGAACTGCATAAGGTCAAAGGAGTCAAGTCCTGCGTTTTTCAGACTTCTTGAAACATATTCCTCGATATGGTCGGGGGGGAAGCAGTCATCGAGGCTGAATTCCCTTATGCTTGGCCATTGGAAGTTTTTAGGAGGCATTTTTGTTGCGGTGTAAAGTTTTTTGCCCTTGTTGGCCCTGACAAGCTCACCGAGAAGATGTTCGCTTCTTCCTGCCCCGTAACCCCATGCGGTATCGAAGAAGTTGCATCCTAGATCAACGGCAAGTTGCAGGGAGCGCAAAGATTCCTCATTATCCGATCCGGTCCATCCGGCCATTCCCCACATACCGTAGCCTATCTCACTGATATTCCAGTTTGTTCTTCCGAAGGTTCTGTATTTCATGATTTTTTTGTTTTATTCAGGCATAGTAATAAGCTGTTAATTTAATAAAATTACTGAATGGTTCAATAGGTATTATGCCTTTATTCAATAACTGATTTGGCTGCGAAATGATGCTACAGACATGCGCTTCCACACGGCTCACAACCGTTAATGACATTCGGTTTCTACAAACATATCGCCGTGAATAAAGGTCTCAATTTGCTGATAGTCCAAGTATTTGTCTTTCTGCTTTCTGCAGTCTGTTATGTATTTCATCCCGGATGGAATGGTGTATTTCAGAAGGGTTGTAAATGAAAGGGGCTCAGTTTTATGATAATTCTCTTAACCACGGAGTTGCACGGAGTTGAAGCACGGAGGGACACGGAGTTTAACTGTGCAACTCCTTTTAACTCCGTGATCCCGCAAAAGCGAGACAGTAGTTAAAGTGGTTTTTTAGGGCTATTTTAATATTGTTTTGTCATAATCATTAATGAAATCCTGTTTTTCGGCATGAAGAATAAAACTACATCCCAGCCTGAGAAATTGCAGTAGAAACGTATAAAACCAACTATTATTCGAGTTCCATAGTGACAGCATGTCTGTAGTAAAAAATTAGTCAGAAATTGGTTTGAGCCCCATCGGAGGGGCATGCAGATCATGGCAATGTCGGATCAATATCTTCCAAGAAAGGTTTCAGTTAATTTTTTTTGAATAGTTGTTATGCTGAACATAATGGATTATTTCACCTTTGGGATTACGCTCAAAAACAAGGGTTTCTCCCAATTCTCCATCATCCCGGATCCGGCGGAAAGTATCCCCTTCAATGTATTTGAAGAATGTCATGGATTTTACCGGCGATTCCGATGGCAATGTTAAGCTGACCAGATTGCCATTCCAGGACGAGAAAAAGGTTTCACTTCCCCAGGGCATATTGCTGTAATAACCTGAATACTGATCAAGGTCATTCTTATTCTCTGTGGATCCCGGTACCTGTTTCTTTTTATCAGCTTCTGCTTTATTAAGCAATTCAATTATTCCGGTTGCATATTTGTCAGGATTCGTTCCGCTGGCATTTATCATAACAACCACTGCTTTTTTGTTTTTGGGAATAATCATTAAAACTGACCTGTATCCGGGACAGCTTCCTCCATGTCCGACTATTTTGCTGTCGTCAGCACCTTTTTGTACATTGAAACCTAATCCCCAGGTTGTTTTCCAGTCAGGATCCGTCCAATGTACATTCTGCATGTAACTAAGTGTTGATGGTTTAAGTATTTCCGTAATTGTCGAATCCATGAGCCTGAACTGCCAGGAAGCAAAAACACCAAGATCAAAAACGTTTGATGAAAATCCCGCAGCGGGTGCAATTCCTTTTGCCTGGAAGAAACTGACTTTCTCACGTTGTCCGTCTCTCTTTAAAGCACTATATCCTATTGACAATTCTTTTCCATAAAGCGCCTCAGGTAATACAGTCCGGGTGTTCTCCAATCCCAGCGGAATCAGGATATTCTGCCTGATATATTCATCAAATGGGATTCCCGATACTTTTTCAATTATCTGACCGAGCAGGGTTAAGCCCAGATTACTGTATTGAAAATAGGTCGAGGCAGGATACAATGTCACCTGTTCACTTAATTGATCTTTTACCTGTTCCTCAGTCGGGAAAGGAAAATCCGGACCGGTCCAGTACGGAAAATTTGCTTCCCTTGGCAATCCCGATGAATGGGTAAGAAGGGACCGGACCGTTATTGGTCCGCCCTCGGGAAATTTCTGTTCCAGGTCATACCATGGAAGCAGGTCTTCAATTCTGTCATCCAGCCTCAGCTTCCCTTCATCATAAAGCTTCATGATTGCTACCGAGGTGAACAGCTTCGAGATTGAGCAAATGCTGAATATATTTGAGGATTTCATTTCAGTTTTTTTCTCGACATCTGCAAGTCCATATGCACCTGTCCAGAGAATCTCCTGATCTTCAACAATGGCAGCTGTTATCCCGGGAAGTTTTTCAAAATCTTTCTGGGTATCCAACCATGCTTCAATGAGTTTAAAGGTTTCTGAATAATCCTTTCCGGAATTCTGGGAATATCCGGAAATAACTGAAATCAGGATGAAACAAATCAAATAAACTGCTTTCATTTTATGAGCTTTATATGTGTTAAAAGGATTAAATATTCAATTGCTGATTATGCCTGATACTGTCCCATCCAACGGTGCAACTTCCAATTTATGATATGTGTTTTTATAGATCTTAATGCCACGAATGCACTAATGAATAAATAAAGTTAAGGATAAATTTCAATCATTGTTGTTCAAACATCCTGAACAATTTTGAGTTTGTTCTTTATGCTTATTCCAGGCTTTCATGTGAGGCTGTATTAAAAGTCCTTCGGGTACCTTTGTGCTCCCGTCCCGATAGCTATCGGGACCTTTGAGTGCCTTGGTGGTTAAACATATGTCATTGAACCACAAAGGATCACAAAGGCAGGCACTAAGGCCTCTAAGGATAAAATGGCAATTAATAACACTTTTAATACAGCCTCGGTGTTTTTCGAAATGTTTGTACCAAAAATAACCATAGTTTAAATAATAATTTTTTTAACCACGGAGGTGCACAGAGTTAGAACACGGAGGAACACGGAATTTTCATAACCGTGTAACTCCTTTTAACTCCGTGATCCCGCGAAAGCGGGACCGTGGTTAAAGTGGTTATTAGGGATACATTAATCTTGTCGTATTATAATCATAAGTGAAGTCCTGTTTATGGGCATGAAGAACAAAACTACATCCCGGCCTGATCACTTCCAGGATTTGCAAATACGTCCGCCATAAAAAAGGAATTATCCTTATTATTGAACCAGACTCTGCAGAGCGGGAGTTTAAGACCATTGATGTTCAAAATCCCTGACAGGACCGCATACCTGTTCATTACACCGGTTTCCCGCAATCCTCTTAATGAAAAATCATCAGGATCAATGAAGAGAGTCCAGTTTGTTCCTTTGTAAAACTGATCTTTGAGTTTACTGTCGTCACAGATGAATTGCAAAGCAAGGCAATCATTCCCCTGGAACTTTACAGTTTTAACCTTTTCATCCAGGACAAGTCCGGAGGCTTTCAATTCGGAGAGAATTCCAAAGTGGAAATAGTGCCATCCTTTGTATTGTCGGATACTCTCATCGCTCGTCCCGGATTTCTTTATCATATCCGCATCCGGACTTTTGTTGCCGTCAAACTCCCTGAACACTTCTCCGTTTTTTATGCCCCATATTATTCTGGAAGAGAGCCTTATGCACTTGTAGTAGTCCTCACCTGTCCGGACCTCTATGATCTCTCCTCCCGAATTACGGCCATCTGCAAAGGTGGTTGACAAAAAGACCCTGCCCGAATAATTTGTCCATTTCTTCTCCGGATCATGAAAAGCAATGGCTTTTCCTAAGATTTCACCAGCGGTTTGGGCTGACTCCTGTGCTGCGGTGTTAAGAGCTAAAAATCCCAGCATCAGAAAAATTACCATGTTTAATTTCGGAGATTTCATCCGGAGATAATTGATTTCTAAGGTCGGATGGAACTCGCATGAAAGATCTTCATACTTGTTTGTGTTTGTTAAACATGCTCGTTTCATAATACCTGTAATTTGG
>CAZTDW010000261.1:0-5481 GCA_964611835.1 uncultured Rikenellaceae bacterium
TCTTCCGATCTAGGGTATTTTTCCGAAACGAAAGATCTTTTGGGCTCCTGCTCAGCTCCGACGGGATGGGTATAAGCTACCGTGAAGCAAAAAGGGTCGATTTTCTGAACAAGCGGTTTTTTGAGATTGAGGCAGGCACCCTGAAACATCCCAGGGAATACAGGATGTCAAATCCAATTTATCAGACACCCGGAACATTTGTATTCGGAAAACTCAACTCGGTACTTTACATCAGAGGAAGTTACGGGCATCAGAAAGAGATGTTCAAAAAGGCTGACCTGGGAGGCGTTGCAATAAGGTACTTCTATGAAGGTGGTCCCGTGTTTGCCATATACAAGCCCATTTACTACAAAATTCTATACCCTGTATCATTCTATGAATTCAGGATCGAGGAAGAGAAAATCGATGTGAATACTCATCAGCCATATGATATTTACAGCAAAGCTTCATTTACAAAAGGTCTTGGAGAAACAAAACTTCTTCCCGGCCTTTACGCCAAGGGAGGATTCAATTTCGAATACAGCAGGGAGGATAAGGTAATTCATGCTATTGAGATAGGTGCACAGTTAAACGGGTTCCTGAAAGAAGTACCGATCATGGCAACCACTGACAATAAAGCATTATTCTTCTCATTATTTGTAAGTTACAGATTTGGCGTAGTGATTGATCCTCTAAATCCCGAGACCAACAAATTCTCCTATTTCTTCAGACGCAAAAGAGGAATTCCAAATTATTAGCCACTGCTTTTTAATACAAAAAAGTTTTATCTTTGTGCGTTCAAATTATTAACCAATATAATGATATAGTTATGTCCAAAATTAAAGTTGGAATCAATGGTTTTGGCAGAATCGGCCGTCTGGCCTTCAGGGCTGCCATGAAAAGAAATGATATGGAAATTGTCGGAATAAACGACCTGCTTGAGGTGAATTATATTGCTTACATGCTAAAGTACGACACCATCCATGGAAAATTCGACGGTAGTGTGGAAGTTAAGGACGGCAGACTCGTCGTTAACGGGCAGAGTATCAGAGTATCAGCTGAGAAAGATCCTGCTAATCTGAAATGGAATGAAGTCGGTGCCGACTATGTACTTGAGTGTACAGGGTTTTTCCTTACCAAGGAAGCCGCTGCAGGCCATATAAAAGCCGGTGCCAAATATGTTGTAATGTCAGGTCCCTCAAAAGATGATACCCCGATGTTCGTTATGGGTGTTAATCAGGATAAGTTCAAATCCGACATGCAATTCGTGTCAAATGCTTCATGTACCACCAACTGCCTGGCTCCTGTTGCCAAAGTCCTCCACGACAATTTTGGTATTCTTGAAGGCCTCATGACTACCGTCCACTCAACCACTGCAACACAAAAGACTGTCGATGCTCCTTCGAACAAGGACTGGAGAGGCGGACGCGCAGCTGCCGGTAATATTATCCCTTCATCAACGGGTGCTGCCAAAGCTGTGACAAAAGTTATCCCCGAACTGAAAGGCAAGCTCACCGGTATGGCATTCAGGGTTCCCACCCTCAATGTATCTGTGGTTGATCTCACCTGCCGTCTTGAGAAACCTGCTTCATATGAGGATATCAAGAAAGCCATGAAAACAGCTGCAGAAGGTGATCTTAAAGGGATCCTCGGTTATACGGAGGACGAAGTTGTGTCAAGCGATTTCATCGGAGATCCCCGCACATCAATTTTTGATGCCAAAGCAGGAATATCACTTAATGACAATTTCGTGAAAATAGTTGCATGGTACGACAATGAATGGGGATACTCATGCAAGCTTCTGGATCTTGTAGCACACATGGATAAGGTAAAGTAAAATAACCTTGAATTATAAAATAAAAAGGGGATTCAGAAATGATCCCCTTTTCTATTTATAATACCCGGGGCCTATTCGTAGCGTAATGCCTCTATCGGGTCAATATTTGCAGCTTTTACCGCCGGAGCGTATCCCGAAACAACTCCCACAATAAAACATACAATAATACCTATTATAACCCATATCCATGGAACGACAAAAGTAGACCTCAGCATTGTTGATACCGCATTTCCAATTATTATTCCGAGGATGATCCCAAATATTCCTCCGAACTGCCCGATCAGGATTGATTCGTAAAGAAACTGGTACTTTATTGTGGAGGTCTTGGCCCCGATTGCTTTCCTGACCCCTATTTCCCTGGTCCTCTCCGTAACAGAAACCAGCATAATATTCATAAGTCCGACCGCAGCCCCGACGAGGGTAACTATCCCTATAAGGGTGGCAGCAAGGGTCACATATCTGATGTTCTTCAGAAGCATATTGAGGATAGAATCGCTTTTCGAGACAGCAAAATCTGATTCATCTTTAGGGCTCAGATTCCTTACGATCCTGAAAATTGCTTCCGCCTCCCCGGTCATCACATCCAGATTAACAGGATTCATTGGCATTACGGTAATACTAAAGTTCATGTTCGGACGGGAGAAATACTGCCTTGCGGTGGTTATGGGCATAAAACAAATCTTGTCATCGCTCATCATACTGGCCCCCTTACTCTTAAGAACCCCTACAACCTGAAGTTTCAGACCTGATACAGTTATCTCCTTTCCAATGGGATCAACTCCCGTTGAAAAAATATCATTTGCTACTTCAGATCCAAGGAGCACATATCGCCTGTTTTGCTGTACCTCATCATAAGTGAAATTTCTGCCGCTCCCTATTTCATAGCCTGAAACCGCAAGATAATTCTCATCCACTCCTCTCAGGTTTATGTTTGGATTGGTTTCTTCGGTGCCGAACTTAACAGTAGCCAGACTGGTTGCATTATACCCGACCGAGACCCAAGCAGGCTCGGTAAATCTTTCCTTGAACTCCATAGCTTCCCTGTATGAAATCCGTGAGTAATTCCTTGCACGATGACCTCCTGATCCGATCTGGACATTAATTGACCTTGAACTTATTGTGAACGAATTTGCCCCCATCATGGTAAACTGTGAAGTAAGGGAAGATTTTATTGCATCAATTGCTGTCAGAATCCCAACAAGCGCCATAATTCCGAAAGCAATGATACACATGGTCAGAATAGCTCTGACCCTGTTCGATTGAATAGCTTTTATGGATATCTTCAGGTTCTCTTTGAATATGCTTACTTTCATGCCGGATTATTCTTCAGTCTTGTTTCCTTTAAAAATAATAAAAGTACACCATTTTTCCTTCTATTTTCCTTATGCCCTGTAATAATTATTTTGTAATATTATATCACCATGATTCGGTTAAGGACGGTTATACATACCATATTTTGTTAGAATATAATGCATTAAGGTTAATTTCAGATGACATAAAATTATCATTGTTTTCATTTATACCAGGTTTGTGGCTTGAAGGAACAGGGGCAGATAATCCTGTCTGACTTACAGACTATTGCAGGGACTGAATGCTGCAAAAGTAATATATTTACACTATACATTAAACATCTAATACATTTCTATATGAAAAAAATTGCTTCAACAATCTGTTTACTTCTTATAATGGCATTTCCAGGTTTTGCCCAGGACAAAAAGATCAATGTTCTCGTGTTCTCAAAGACAATGGGATTCCGGCATAATTCAATCTCAACAGGGCTCAAAATGTTGAGTGACCTCGCGCAGGAAAGAAACTGGATCCTTACTGCCACAGAAAACGCAGAGCTTTTTACACCAGAGTTTCTGAAAACCTTCGATGCAGTGGTGTTTTTAAATCCAACCCAGGATGTTCTGAATGAACAACAGCAGGAAAATTTTGAAACTTTTATGTCAGGAGGCAAAGGATTTGTGGGTATCCATGCCGCAGCCGATTGTGAATATGACTGGGCCTGGTACGGACAATTGAACGGAGCATTCTTTTTAACCCATCCGCCTGCACAGACGGGCACCGTTATTTTTGAGAACACTGCCCACCCGACCATGCTGCCTTTCAATGGGATGGAAAAATATACCACATTCGATGAATGGTACAGCTTCAGGGAAAATCCCAGGTCAAAAGTTCATGTGCTCGCCCGGCTGGATGAAACATCCCTTGATAAAGCCACCCAGAAAGACGACAAATGGAAGATGGGCGATCACCCTCTCATCTGGTACCAGGAGAATGGTAATATACGATCATTCTACACCGTTTTCGGGCACACACCTGAAGCATTCCTTGATCCGAAAATAAAAGAACACGTAGGTTGTGCAGTCGACTGGGTTGCGAGGAAAAGTTTACAATAGATAAATAACGGACAAGGCTCCGGTTAGCTTCCGAATGAGTGAAATAAGTAACTTTAATAATTATCTTAAAACGGAATCTTTATGATCAGAACAGTCTTTTCAGCATTCATTGTATTTTTTGTCATCGTCTTATCATGCAAACCCCCGATGCGGGTTGCAGAGGATCCTGTCAACGGACAGATTATCATCTCTGAAGGATCACAACAGGTACTGCAATACAATTATAAGACTGTTTTTGAGAAAGACGCAGTTGATACCATGCCTGCAAATAAATACACCCGTGAAGCCAACGACACTTTCATGGCGAATCCCAGTATTTATGCCGTTCCCCGCAGTAATTACATCCATCCTCTCTATGGTCTGAACGGGGAGATGCTTACTCGTGACTGGTCGAAAGACCATCCGCATCACCGGGGTATCTACTGGGCCTGGCCTGAAGTAGGATTTGGGAGCAAGCTGGGCGACCTTCATGCCCTCCAGATAGTTTTCGCCAGACCAACCGGGAATATTAAACTCACTGAAGAAACTGATGTTGCACAGGTGGAGGCAGAAAACCTGTGGATGTGGAGGGATAGCATACCTGTAGTCAGTGAAGTTGCCGTAATAAGAGCTTACCGTGCAGATGGACGAGGAAGGGTTATTGACCTGGCATTCAGGTTCGTTGCCCTTCGGGACAGTATTACTCTGGCCAGGCGCGAGACTAAGTTTTACGGCGGACTCAATATCAGGATGCAAACCCCAAAATCCCAGGAGATATCTTTCTTCAGAGATTCATCTGTTAATGTTCCTGTAAGAGCATGGTCAGACCTCAGCGGACTATTTCACGGATACGGAACCGGATCAGGGCTTCTGGTCCTTCAGCATCACAATAATCCTGATTACCCGGGAGAGTACATACAATACCCTGATCTGTCGTGGATTCAACCAACATTTCCGGAATCAGGAACAAGATTTAAACTTGTAAAGGGAGTCCCATTGATCCTCAGATACCGGCTTTTTATACACTCCGGAATGAAACCTGATGATGCTTTAACAGCTAAGTTATGGGATGAATTCAATGGCAAAAATGCACCCGAATTGACTTTTACAATTCATGAAATACAGCAGGAATAGAAACAGTAATCATATTTTCTGCCAACTAACAACTGCAAACTTAATTCAAAGTCTATAATAGTTTTGACACTACTCAGTATAAACCATAAATTGATACTCCTGAATTATGAATCCCAACCACTCCTTTTCACGACGCAGGTTCATCAGAAC
>CAZTDW010000262.1:0-5459 GCA_964611835.1 uncultured Rikenellaceae bacterium
TAATTTAAGTTGACAAAATTTCTATTTTTTGTCAACCTATTTCAGGACAAGACACAAGGCTTTTCCCCCCTGGGGGAAACGGGAAAGGGGGTCAATTATAATAATAGGAAATTTACTGATTAATATTTTTAAGAATTAATAATATTTTAAAACTTTATTCGTGACTCCCGACACTCAATTTAATAAAAATGTCAACTACTTGATTAAAAGGGATAAGCAGTATAATTTTATCGACCCGCCTGATCTGTTTTACAATGATGCTACTGCCTGCATCATTGCCTTCGTGTAGGCAACGTTGTATGTCTGGGCTGCATAGCCGCCACCGCCGGGATACTGGTTTCCGATACCCCCCTGGTGTTCCTTGTCATAATCAAGGCCCCTCGGATGCTCGGGATAGATACCGAATTTATAGCCCAGCGCGAATACCTCCTTCATAACTTCAAACATATTTACCTGTCCCTCATCGAAGAACACTTCCTGGTATTTAAGATACGGTATATCGACAGTCACATTCCTGTAATGCATATGATTTATCCTGTCGCGCGATCCGAGATAGCGAAGAACTTCAACCGGATCCTCTCCTATTTCCCTTGACACACCACAGTCGTATGTCATTCCATTTGCAGGACTATCCACAATTTCAATAAGCCTTTTCCAGTCGTTGAAGGTTGCCATGATCTGTGCATGACCATGCGATACGGGGACCGGAGGATCATTGGGATGAAGTGCCATCCTTACACCTGCCTTTTCAGCCACGGGAATCACGGCTTTCAGGAAATATGTGATATTTTCCCAGAGCATATCGGCAGTCTGGGCTTCTCCCTCCTTAGGATCATGAGGAATATCCTTTCCCCTGTCGTAGTCGAATGCGGTATTCCCGGCACCTCCCCTGGCAAGCTCTTCATAATATCCATCCATGAACCTGTGGGCGTAGAAATTATACTCCACTATGGGAAGGCCCGCTTTGCCGGCTGCAACAAGCGAGTCCTGAACCTTCCTGATCTCTTCTTCGCGTCCTTCGCGTCCATAGATCACGTTATTGAAACCTCCGATCATCATGTTGATAACAGTAATGCCCTCTTCCTTAAACGGATCCATAATTTCCCGGAGACTCTCCTCAGTCCATGGCACCCTTGGCCCACCCATAAGAACATAATCAACTCCGATCTGTTTTATTTTCTTCATAAAGCTCCTGTCGCCGGGTCTTGCCCCGACACAAATTTTGGGATGATCCTCTCCGAATCTGATTGGCCAATCGGCTTTTTTCTGTTCTTGTCCTTCGGAACCAGCTTGTTTTCCGGTCTGAGATTTTTGTTGTCCTGTTTCATTGCATGCGCTTAATCCCGCCAGCGAAAATGCGGCAGCAAGCGAAGCGCTTTTTCTAATAAAATGCCTGCGGTTGTCTTTCATAAAAATGCATGTAAATGATTATTTGAAATCTTTATATAATAGATTATTTGGTTAAATTTATGAAACACATATGATTAATCCAAATGGTATCTCATCTGTCAACGTTATTCTTTTCATGTAACTTAGAAAAAATTGATCAGGTATTTATTGGGCAATTCAATAATGAGCTATAAATTCGGGAATACACGTTCGAAACGCATAAAATCCAAAAACAACTAATAAACAGATATAAAATCATGGAAAATTCAAGAGCTAACAGAACATTTTCAATTTGCATCTCATTGATAGTTGCCATAATTACATGTTCATCATGTAATTCAGGGTGTAAGGTCAAAAAAGCCACATCACTTAAACCCGTCATCTCACTAATGGTCTGGGACGAAAAGTCAAAAGAAGGTTCGGATGCTGCTGAACTACTGCTTTATCAGACGGATACCATCATGTCCGGGATACCGGTAAAATTTGAAATAACGGGAACGGCACGTAATGGGTATGACTTCAGAATCCGTGATGTTCTTATTATAAAAGCCCAGAGAGAGTCATTAATTATTAAGCCTGTAGATGATATGCTGGTTGAAGGTGATGAATCTGTAACAATTTCACTTATTCCTGATCCGGGTTATTCAATTGATAATAAAAATTCAAAGGCAACAGTAATAATCCAGGATAATGAGTTACCTGATGTTCAGTTCCTTTATCCATGTTCATCAGTGCCCGAAGGATCGAAGGGGAATATGGACATTGTCCTGTCCAGAGCATTTCAAAAGGATATAAGGATTGACTATAAAGTCTCAGGAACTTCGGCCCGTGTAGATTCCGGGGATTATAAACTGATATCGGGAAGTATGGTTATTCCGTCAGGATCCGCTTCCGGAACTCTTTCACTTAACATTTTAAATGATAACGAGGCTGAAGATGATGAGACAATTGTTGTAGAAATAACGGACGCACTTAACGCAAACATCGGGCTCAACGAAAAACATTATTACACAATTACAAATGATGATGGTGAAGTACCACGAAGTACAGTTTATGATAAGATCTGCGGTATTTTGCTTGGCTCAAGGGGCGGATCTTCCCTGGGGGCTGTTGTTGAAGGCGTGGACAGGATGGAAGATATCGAAAGACTATACGGGGTATTCAATGAATTTCTCCCATACAATCATTATGATGTAAACTGGTCTCATCCTGCAGGGGCAACAGAAGATGGAATTGAGCGGCAGAAATCTATATGCACTTCAATTATTGAAAAACAGGACAGGATCAAAGCAGAAGACCTGATGAAAACATGGGTCAGGGATTTTGAGATCGAGGATATGTATTTCATGACACAACCTTACGATAAAACTTTGTTATTATATGCAAAATGGGGTGCCTCAGCAGAAGATCTTCCAGCATGGAAATATGGCATGCCGGATGATCTGGGAGAACATATTCATCTTACTGCCAGAGTTTTTCATCCTGTACCGATAATTAATGCAGGAGATCCTGAGGGAGCGATTGAAGATACAAAAGAGATTGGAAGACTCTTTTACGAAAACAAGGATGATGATGCTTTTTTATGGGGAGGAGTTTACAATGCAGCAATCAGTCTGGCCCTGATGCCGGGAGCTACCGTTAATTCGGTTATTGAAGGTGCTTTGAAATATGCAACACCCGAAATGGTTAAAGAAATAGGTCATGGTCTTGAAATTGCAGAAAAATACTCAGATCCGATGGATAAAAGATTCCGGGAAGAGTTGAATGCAATGTATGAAAATCCATCAAGCCCCTATTATGTGAACAAAAGGATAACAAAATATATTGCTTCATCAGTATATGAAAATGTCACATGCGCTTTTGCTATTTTCAAGCTGACAAAGGGGAATGTTGAACAGGCTGTTATGGTCGCCAATAACCGCGGACGTGACACTGACTGTACAGCAGCAAGTGCCGGAGGTCTCGCTGGTGCCCTTACCGGAACAACGACAATACCGCAGGAATGGATTGAAAGTCTGGAGGTGGGACTTGAAAATACTCCTTATTCAAATTCTCATATCACTATTAATTCAACTGCCCAGGGATTGTACCGTGCCCTGCAAAACAAGCTGAAGAAAATGGAGCAGGGGATCAAAGACTCAGGAAAGCAGGATGGGGATAGCCTTCCTGAACAAATCATTAAAAAGAAAAACTATCTTGATCTTATGCGGCAAACTGGAGTGTTATGATTTTAAAGAAGCATGATCCGGCAAAAAAGATAATATTATATCAAAATAAACTAATAACATGAAAAAAAGGGAATTCATTAAGAAAGCAGGGCTGATGTCAGCGTCGTTATTTGCCATATCAGCCGGCGGTATTGAAAAGATGGGCTATTCCGGTTCAGGTAAGTTCTTCAGCGACAAGTCTTCTGATAAAAATTCCGGCACAAATGAGACAACATGGGATCAGAATTATCAGGATGTTCCGCGTAAGCTTGTCATCGGTAGTGATCATGCCGGATTTCCCCTGAAAGGACCTTTGATCAGGCTGCTGAAATCGTGGAATTACAATGTTAAAGATGTCGGATCATTTACACCCGACCCGGTTGATTTCCCCGACATTGCATTGCTTCTGGCTGATGAAGTATTAAGTGGCAGGGCCGACAGGGGTATAATGGTTTGCGGCACAGGTGTAGGAGCAGCGATAGCATGCAATAAGATCCAGGGTATAAGGGCCGCTTTGTGTCATGATACCTATTCAGCACACCAGTGCGTTGAACATGATAATGTAAATGTGCTCTGTATCGGGGCGCAAATCATAGGACCAAGCGTGGCTGAGGAAATACTGAAGAATTTCCTTGATGCCAGATTCAGTACAGAAGAGGAGTTCCGGAGAAGAGTGCGTAAACTGGATCAGTTTGATCTTGTTCCGCCAAGACAATAGAAAAAAACAAAATCATTGACTTAAGATCAGGCAAGAGAGTATTCAAAATCGCTGCTAATGGATGACCATCATCCATATTGATCTTTTCATGCCGTCAAAATTAACACGGCAAATATATGATCCTGACTGAACACTTCTACTGTCCCAGATAACAGAATAGGTCCCGCTGTCAAGACTTTTATTAACAGGAACATCTATCAGCACTCCGGAAGTGCTCAGAACTTCAATCCGCACATTTCCCTGAGAAGGAATCCCGAAAATGATTGATGTGGTAGTATTCACGGGGTTGGGGAAATTCTGCTGAAGGTAAAAATCATTCTGGGAAGGGTGGATATCGTTCACTCCTGTTGTGCCATAATCATAAGGTTCATTTACAAGATGCCAGAAAGATTCATTCTGGCCGTTGTAATCTCTCTGCAGGTAACAGGTTTTCAGCTCATAGCGTAGCAGGCTATCAAAACTAACCGGTTTGGCGCCTGTCTGAAGATCCCATTCATACAACGGGATCTCACCGGGATTTATGGTTTTAGCCATACCCCGCTCCAGGGCCATATGGAACAGTCCGAAGTTTCCTGGTTCGTGGCCCCCAAGGAAATGACCTATGTTATCGACATGAAACTGATTCCGCCCAAAAATTATATAATTGGTCATATAGTCGGTTGCAAGGCCGTTCTGAGCCGGTCCTACCATAAAATCGCCATCCCTGCCATATATTCCTTCAATTATATGCAAGCCTGCAAAGGTTACTGAATTATTATCAAGGCAACGGCTTGCCCAGGTCTCCTGCCATAGACCGCCATTGTCTCCCGGTTTATCCCACCGGGGTATTCCTGTATTTTTATGCCTGTTGTAATTGACAAGGATATCAGTATCTGCTGCAGGATTAATATGAAAGGAATTCACGCCTGAAATACTCTTTCCGTAATTGGTGCAATGAGCCTGGTAATTGGCTGCAATGGTGCCCTGGAGGTTTTTGGCACAAAGAGTAAGGCCCATTGCATGGGTTTTAAATTTCGCAATATTAATAAGAAAAGTATTGGGAGCATTTACAGGCCACAAATATGGTATCCTCCTGAAATATACCCCATCGGGTACATCAACCCATTGTATCTGCCCGGGATCAAGATACTGAACAGGAGTATTGA
>CAZTDW010000263.1:0-3679 GCA_964611835.1 uncultured Rikenellaceae bacterium
AAAACAGAAATATTACTCTATAAAACAACAGCTTTGAAAATTTAAGCTGCCAGGATGGACAGCCCGGCAAAAAAACTTCGCCATCTCAGATTTTTTTCATAACTTTTAACTTTGAAATACTGATCACGGACCCGTTTCCGGCAGCATTTTTAAATTAATGCAGGAAACTATTGTATTCTCAGGACTTTGAATAATTCAGAATCCTGCAGTTCGGTTGAATAGATAAAAATACAGGCACATGGAAAAGTTTTTTGATTATTTTGATGAACGATACAGGGAATCGGTACTGAAGGCTCCTTCAGTTAACGATGGCCCCGTGATCACAATATCGAGGCTTACCGGATGTGATGCCCGTGAGGTAGCCTCAAGGATTGTGGAGAACCTGAATGAGAAGTTCGGAACTGCAAAATGGAGGTGGGTGGACAAGGATATCATATATTCCATAGCGAAGGAACTTAATATTGATACTCAGCGAGTTGAAAACTATTATGAGGGCATCAAGCTATCCGATCTTTCGGAAATGATAATGGCTTTTTCAGGAGGATTTGTGAGCGACCAGAGAGTGAAAAAAGCGATCAGGGAGGTTGTCCTGTCAATCTGTAAGGAGGGGCACGTAGTAATTGTTGGTCGCGGAGGCGTTTCTATCGCGCGCGATATAAAGGATTCGCTTCACGTCCGCCTGATAGCTCCTTTCTACTGGAGAGTTAACAATGTGATGAGGAAGAAGAATATAGGTATGGAAGAAGCTGAAAAGTTTATCATAGAGACGGATGAGAAAAGGGCAGATCTTATTCAGACCTTTCTTGACAAGAAAATCAAGAATATTGACAGCCTGTTTGACGTGACACTTAACAGATTATCATTCAACATCGATGACACTGCCACACTCATAACTTCAATGTATGAGAAAAAAGTGCATCAGCAGATCATCGAAAGGCTTAAGCAGCGCTCGTATTACTAGTATTCGTTTATTGCGCCAATTTTCTTGATATGCACGCTTAACTTCCTGTCAAGGTTTTGCTTGTATGCATCCCAGTCATTTATCGGCGTTCTGGCCACACCTGAATCCATAGCCGCTTTTGCAACGCATGAAGCCACACACGATATGAGCCGGTGATCAAGCGGCTTGGGGATTATGTAATCTTTCCCGAAGGTGAGTTTTTCAAGGTTATAGGCCTGCAGGACTGATTCCGGAACAGGTAATTTTGCAAGGCATGCAAGAGCTTTTGCGGCTGCAAGTTTCATCTCTTCATTTATTGTTGAAGCCCTTACATCAAGCGCTCCCCTGAAAATGAAAGGGAATCCGAGTACATTGTTTATCTGGTTGGGATAATCAGACCTTCCCGTTGCAAATATGAGGTCGCTCCGGGTAGCCATGGCATCCTCGTAGGAGATCTCGGGATTCGGATTTGCCATCGCAAACACAATGGGATTGTCAGCCATTGAGGCAAGCATTTCCCTGCTCATCATGTTTGCAGTTGACAATCCGAGAAACATGTCAGCTCCTCTTAATGCTTCCTGAAGGGTATCAGTATCACGGTCAGTGACGAATTCCTGTTTGTATTTATTCAGGTCTTTTCTTTTTCTGTTTATCACACCCTTGCTGTCTGCCATAACTATGTTTTCCCTCCTGACACCCAAAGCCAGGTAAAGCCTTGAGCAGGAAATAGCTGCAGCTCCGGCACCGCAGACAACAATTTTAAGGTCCTCAATCTTACGCCCTGTTATCTCAAGGGAATTTATTAATCCTGCTGCAGAAATTATCGCCGTACCATGCTGATCATCATGAAAAACAGGTATGTCCACAAGAGCCTTCAGTCTGGTTTCCACTTCAAAACATTCAGGTGCCTTAATGTCTTCGAGATTAATTCCCCCGAAAGTGGGCGAAATTTTTGCGCATATTTCAACAAGCTTGTCGGGATCCTTTTCATTTACTTCAATATCAAAAACATCTACATCCGCAAAAACCTTGAAGAGAAGACCTTTCCCTTCCATTACCGGTTTCCCGGCGATTGCCCCGATATCACCCAGACCCAGGACTGCTGTGCCGTTTGAGATGACTGCAACAAGATTCCCCTTTGCGGTATAGTTATAAGCCTCTTCAGGATTCTTTTCAATTTCAAGGCATGGATAGGCAACACCCGGTGTATATGCCAGGCTGAGATCAAGTTGTGTATCATAATGTTTTGTGGGTATTACTTCCACTTTCCCGTGACGACCCCTGCTATGATAAAACAATGCGTCTTCCTTTGTTACTTTTGGCATTTGATTCTGGTTTAACTGGTTTTGGAAATCCTGGTAGTCTTTGTCCTGAAACAGATACTTATAAGCAGAAAAAAAACTCAAATCAAAGTACGTTTTTTTATAGAGAAATAAATATGAGAAAGATCACATATCTCTTATGACTCATTTACTTTGTGATCCTTTGTGCAAACCTTTGATTCCTTTGTGGTTAATTAATTTCCGCAATAAAGCCTCTCAAAGGTCATCACCGGGTAACACAAAGGGATACAGCATATTAATAATATTTAGAATCAATCAGATCATGTAAGACACTTTTGATTTTTAAAGATTATTTTTTTGTATTCCCGACAAAATTGAATATTTTCAGCATCTTATTTTCATGATTTCCCAATTAAAATAAAGTATATGGAAAATGACATTGCCATTGGGGCTGACATAGGTGGCAGCCATATAAGCTGTGCTGCTGTGAGCCTGAAAGACTGCAGAATATTCCGGGAGACGCTTACGGAAAGGGCGGTTGACAATAAGGCGCCTGCGAATGAAATACTTGATATCTGGGCCGAAGCCCTGTCGGGTTCGATAAATAAAGTGCCCGGAAAAAAGATAAAGGGGATAGGATTTGGAATGCCAGGTCCCTTTGACTATGTAAAAGGAATAAGCTATATAAAAGGCGTTGCAAAGTACGAAAATCTTTATGGATGCAATGTAAAGGAAGCCGTTTCTGAAAGGTTGAAATCTTTCGGCAGATTTCCGGTAAGGTTCATGAATGATGTCTCCGCATTTGCTGTTGGCGAGGCTCTGGTAGGAAAGGCTTCATCAGCCGTCAGATCGATGTCGATAACCTTGGGAACGGGCTTCGGTTCTGCCTTTATTGATAACAGGATCCCTATCTGTGACGGTCCCGAGGTCCCCAAACTTGGATGTGTTTACCACCTTCCGTATGGCGACAATATAGCCGACGATTATTTTTCAACGCGCTGGTTCCTTGGATCATATAAAAAGCTGACAGGTAAAACGCTTAGCGGGGTAAAAGAATTTGCCGACCTGGCGGCAACTGATAAAACGGTGATGGATCTGTTCACCGGGTTTGGAAATAACCTGGGCATTTTTCTTGCCCCATGGCTGCTAAAATTCAGGGCTGAAATAGTTGTTGTAGGTGGGAATATCTCCAATGCATACAACTTCTTCGGGCAGACCTTTGAAGAAAGCCTGAGGAGAGAAGGATGCAGCTGTAAGGTCGCTCTTTCCGAATTAAAGGAAGATGCCGCCTTCATAGGCAGCGCCTGGCTCCTTGACGAAATATTCTGGAAAGATATACAGCACGCCCTTCCTTTAATGTAATTCCCAAAATTCACTCACCACTCAACCACTCAACCATTAAACCATTAAACCATTAAACCATTAAACCATTAAACCATTAAACCATTAAACCATT
>CAZTDW010000263.1:3779-5407 GCA_964611835.1 uncultured Rikenellaceae bacterium
AAACTCTTAAACCTTTAAACCATTAAACTCTTAAACCTTTAAACCTTTAAACTCTTAATCCATTAACCCATAAACCTTTCAACCATGGCTAGCGAAAAAATCAACATCTCAAAGATACTGCCTGTTCTTATGGCATTTTTCGTCATGAGCTTCGTCGACCTTGTTGGTATAGGAGTCGACAGGGTTAGCAAGGATATGAGCCTTAGTGCCACCGTGGCGCAGCTTATACCCTCCGCCGCTTTCCTCTGGTTCTTTGTTCTTTCTGTACCTGTAGGGGTATTGCAGTCGCGGCTCGGGAAAAAAGCCATGCTGAATATTGGCATGGGCATAACGGCCCTTGGCCTGCTAGTACCTTTCTTTCTTTATTCATTTGCAATGGTGCTTGTCGGCTTTGCCCTTCTGGGTATCGGAAACACCATTGTACAGGTTTCAGCCAATCCGTTGCTCGTTGATGTCGTGCCCGGCAACAGGGCATCGAGCTTTCTCAGCTTCTCGCAGTTTGTGAAAGCCATAGGATCAATGCTCGGAGCTCCACTGGCCGGCTTTTTTGCTGCGAAATACGGCGACTGGAAGATCCTCTTCCTGGTTTTCGGGATAGTCTCGATACTGGCCGTTCTCTGGCTCGGGACATCAAAGATCGATGAGACCAGGGTGGAAGGTTACAAGGCTACCTTTGCTTCCTCCTTTAAGCTCCTCGGAAACAATTTTGTCCTGCTGATGGTACTGTCTATCTTCCTGGTGGTTGGAGTTGATGTTGGATTCAACTCGAACTCGGGGCAGTTTCTGATCAAGCAGTTCGGGATTGAGCAGACTGCTGCAGAATCGGGACGAAGCGTCTATTTCTTTGGTCGTATGCTGGGTACATTTGCAGGGGCATTATTGCTGACAAGGATATCTTCCAGGAGCTTTTTCATGTGGACAAGCATTCTTGGCATTCTCTGCCTGGTGGCGATACTTCTGGTAAAATCCGGAACAATGGCCTGGGTACTGATATTCCTCATAGGGCTTGCCGTAGCAAACATATGGCCTCTTGTATTTTCAATAGCGGTTGAAAAATACCCGTTGCAGAATAACGAGATCTCGGGGCTTATGATGATGGCTATATCCGGTGGTGCGGTAATTCCACTTCTGATCGGATGGATCAGCGACATAAGCAGCATCGCGCTCGGGATGTCGGTTCTTATTGCCTGTATGATATATCTTCTGGCTGTCTCATTATATTGTCTGAAGCATAGATGATTTCTATCGGACACCAGGATCCGGGATGCCTGAAAAACGGACTTCCGGCTGCTTTTTTTGCTGCTATAAGTTGTATTTTACGGTTTAACGGATTATAAAATTTTATTAAACCAATTCACAAGAGATGAAACATAAAGATCTTGGCAGGCGTGATTTTCTCAAAAAGAGCACAGCTGCTGTGTTTGCTTTTACAATAGTTCCCAGGCATGTTCTTGGAGGCCAGGGATATATGGCTCCTTCTGATCAGCTTACCAAGGGGATCATAGGAGTTGGCGGGATGGGCCGCGGTCATATCGAATATGAGGGCACCCGTCTCCTGGCAGTTTGCGATGTAGACAAGAGCCATCTGGCCCAGGCGATTGCCCAGGCAGGTGGAAAGATAGACGGTT
>CAZTDW010000264.1:0-1790 GCA_964611835.1 uncultured Rikenellaceae bacterium
CGCGATGCTATCCTGTGACTGGAGTTCAGACGTGTGCTCTTCCGATCTTACTTGTCGGACAAATAAAGAAAATCAGATATGATAAAAGATCTTTTCGACTTAACGGGAAAAGTTGCCCTTGTTACCGGAGGGACACATGGAATAGGCCTTGCCATTGGCGTTGTTCTGGCAAGGG
The DNA here is from genome assembly GCA_964611835.1 of uncultured Rikenellaceae bacterium. Classification (GTDB taxonomy): domain Bacteria; phylum Bacteroidota; class Bacteroidia; order Bacteroidales; family VadinHA17; genus LD21. The sequence continues at coordinate 176 of CAZTDW010000264.1, forward strand.
CCGGCGCCAGGGTTTGCGTAAATGATATCCAGGATGAAAAGATAAGCTCCTGCAGGGAAGCATTCGGCAGCGAAGGGCTTGATGTTTTCACCCTGAAGTTTAACGTCACCGACCCGAATGACGTTGATTCAGGAATATCGCTTATAGAAAAGGAAATCGGAGCAGTCAGCATTCTTGTCAATAATGCAGGCATCATCAAAAGGATCCCCATCCTGGATATGCAGGTAGCGGATTACAGGCAGGTCCTTGATGTTGATCTTGTGGCTCCGCTGATTGTCGCAAAACGGGTGGTCCCGGGAATGATTGCCCACAGGGAAGGCAAGATTATAAACATGTGCTCGATGATGAGTGAATACGGCCGCAACACGGTATCTGCCTATGCCTCGGCAAAAGGGGGCCTTAAGCTTCTTACCAGGTCAATGACCTGCGAGTGGGCAAAGTACAACATCCAGGTCAACGGGATTGGTCCGGGTTACATTGCAACCTCTCAGACAGCTCCGATCCGCGAAAACGGTCACCCGTTCAACGACCTGGTCATGACACGCACGCCTGCCGGGAGATGGGGCGAACCTGAAGATGTGGCCAATGCAGCCCTTTTCCTCGCATCCAGGGCGAGCAATTTTGTCAATGGCCATATACTTTATGTCGACGGAGGCATCCTTGCCAATTTCGGTTATGTCAAAGGAGAAAATAACCTTTAAAATTACTGGAGATGCACTATAAAAATTTCATTTCATTTGTCTTAATCTGCCTTGCAGTCGTTGTAAGCAGCCCCGCCCAGACCGGTTACAAGGTTGGCGTTTCACAGTGCAGCATAGAGCCTGACAAGTCGCTCATTTCACTTCATCTCGGAGGTTACGGAGCGCCCAGGGATGGACGCTTTTCACTCCAGTGGACGGAAGAGGAATTCCTTCCCGATGCAACTTCAATAGGAGGCAGCACCCGTAGATTATTCATCATTAATAAAGGAGAATTGCTCTTCAGGGATCTTTCAGAATCCGGTTCGCCATGGATCAAGGCTAGAAATGATCCGTCTCTTTTGGCTGTCGCCGGAAACGAAAGTCAAATATTTGGGGTCGATGTCTCAGGAAAGTTTTATTATTCACCTTACGGGAAGAAAACAAAATGGAGAAGATCATCTATCCCTGATAAGAAGGCAGTGTCATTGGCATTTTCATTGAATTCCCTTTATGCCCTCGATGTCAGCGGAAGCATCTGGATGATCGATCCGGAAGGCGGCAAGATGAGCTGGTCAAAGATCACCTCCCCCGGTGCGATAATAAGCATTGCAGGCACCGGGAGAAAACTTTATGCCCTCGCAGGTGATGATGGTGTGATGTTTCAGTGCGAACCTTCTGCCGGAGAGGTAAAATGGCTCAAGGCTGCCTACCGGAACAATTCAACAATTACCGAGGATATCCGGATGATCGCCATGGCAGGGGATGGCATATACGGCATCAGCAGCAAGGGGTATCTTTATTCGGGAGATCACCGCAGCGAGGGGAACCTGACGGTAAGGACCATGGCAATAAGCAGCGGTTCAGGCACTGTGTTAATAATAAGCGCAGATATATGCGGGCTTAACGATTCATATACAGGGCTGGTGAAAAAGGCG
>CAZTDW010000264.1:1800-5405 GCA_964611835.1 uncultured Rikenellaceae bacterium
ACGGAAAAATACGGATTGCCATCCGGGGCAATATTCATAAACTCGACCCATACACATTTTGCTCCGGTATCGCAGAACTGGCTTACATGGCAGGAAGCAAATCAGCGCCCCGACAGCACATACCTGTATTCGACCATCCGGAATGCTATGCTCAGGTCGGTGGATGAAGCACTTGACTGCAGGAAGCCGGCCAGGCTGTTTTTCGGACGTGGAAATACAGATATAGGATATAACAGGAGCCTTGCCGCTCATCCTGAGCTTTACGACAGTTCTGTCGATGTGCTGAAGGTAAGATACACCGACACCGGGAGGGAATCATTTCTGTTCCTCGCGTCGTGTCATCCGGTGTTCAGCACGGCAGGAAAGCTTCACTACACAATCAGCGCCAATTATCCGGGAGTCGCAAGAAAACTGGTGGAGGAGAGGACCGGCACTGCAAACTCGATATTTATCCAGGGCACTGCCGGCGATATAAATCCACGTGATAACGGTGAATATATTACCGGTGAAAAACTGGCAAATGAGGTTGTGGCTGTTGCAGGGAAACCCATGACAGAAATTGAAGGTGAGATGTCTATATTTCTCGATACAATAAATGTCGCGGTTGTACCATGGGGCAAAAGTGAAATTCTGAGGTTCAGGGAAGAGAACCAGGCCAAACCCGGTGACATTTATGCGGAGAAGAATGTAAAATGGAGTAATATCATGCTTGACCACTATGAAAAAGGCACGATGGCTTCTTCACTGCCTGTTTATGTACATACTGTAAACATAGGCAACTGGAAGCTTGTGGGATTCTCACGCGAAACTACGACAGAGTATGGATTTGGTGTAAAGAAGCTGTGGCCGGATAAACTTGTGTCAGTTGCCGGATACACCAACGATGTCTCCAGCTATCTGCCGTCTGCGCTGCACATTGAGGCAAAAAATTATGAGGGCTATGATTCATTCTTCTGGTACGGAATGCCTGCAGTCTTCCCCCGAAACGTTGACACTATTATCCTAAATGCAATAGAATCACTCAACCATTAATCCCCAATCAGCAATCCTAAATTCCCCAATCCGCAACCGGGCTGCTAGGCGAGCTCGGCGAAGCCAATCCGAAATCCGCAATCTGAAATCCGAAATCCCCAAATCCCTTCATCATTCAATGATCAATAAACCCAGCCTCTCCCGTGCCATCTCAGACCCGATAGTCCTTATCGGCGCCTTGTTTTTCGTTTTTGGATTTATTACCTGGTTAAGTGCAGTATTGGTTCCTTATCTGAAGATCGCATGCGAGCTGAACAACTTCCAGTCCTATCTGGTGGCTTTTTCATTCTACATAGCATATTTTTTTATGTCAGTCCCCTCCGGATGGCTCCTCGAGTACACTGGTTACAAAAAGGGAATGACACTGGGATTGGTTATTATGGCTTTAGGTTCCCTGGTGTTTGTCCCGGCAGCACTGACCAGAACCTACGGCCTGTTCCTTACAGGATTATTTATTCAGGGAGCCGGCATGGCTCTGCTCCAGACAGCCTCGAATCCCTATGTAACCATCATAGGACCTATTGAAAGCGCGGCGAGAAGGATCAGTATCATGGGAATATGCAACGGCATCGCAGGAGTACTTGCCCCGGCAATACTTGGATTCATAACTCTTAAGGGCGCGGATGAGCTTGTTCAGAGGCTGGAGGGAATGACTGCCGCACAGAAGGTCATAGAACTGGATGCACTTGCCTCCAGGGTAATAATTCCATATCTGCTGATAATGATCTCATTGCTTCTGCTTGCAGTAATCCTGTACTATTCAGGCCTTCCCGACATAAACGCAGAGGAGGAGAATGCCCAGACCGGCGAAGGGAGGGAGAAGAGCATTTTTCAGTTCCCTCATCTGCTGCTAGGTGTTCTGGCCATATTCCTGTACACCGGAGTAGAAGTAATAGCCGGAAATACGATAATAAGCTATGGTGTCTCGATCAATATTCCCATTGCTACGGCTAAGTTCTTCTCTTCCTTTACCATATTTGCCATGCTTGTTGGCTATGTTATAGGGATAATCCTTATACCGAAATATCTCAGGCAGAATAACGCACTGATAATCTCGGCCGTACTGGGAATTATCTTTGCCTTTTCAGCACTGATTTCCAGCGGATTTGTATCTGTTATGTTCATTGCACTGCTCGGACTTGCCAACTCACTCATGTGGCCCTCGATATGGCCGCTGGCCATAACAGAGCTCGGCCGGTTCACAAAGATCGGCTCTTCCATGATGGTAATGGCCATATCGGGTGCGGCTGTGATCCCGCTTCTTTATGGCCGGATAGCCGACCTGGTATCCCCGAAAACGGGCTACTGGCTGGTGGTTCCGATATATCTTTACATCCTGTTCTATGCAACATACGGACATAAGCTAAGAGTGAAAACAAGAAACATATCATGAAAAGAACATTTACCCGTCGTCATTTTGTCATGACATCGGCTTTAGGCTCCATTGTGGCCGGGATCACCGGAAATATCCCCCTTGCCGGACAAAATCCCCTGCCAACAGTCATACTGAACGCAAAAAGTGATCCGAATAAGACACTGCCTTTCGTTCCTGTGCGCGCAGCAAGCTGGTGGTGTAATCTGGAAGACCTCCTGTGGTCACAGAAAAAGATAGTTGACAAAATAAAACGCCGGGCCGCAGCTTTTGCCGAAGCAGGAATTGATACCGCAATAAATTTCGGTTTTCATATCAGGTTTGACTTTTCAAATTATTTTGGCCAGTTGCATGGTTATTATGCCAACGTATGTGATGAATTACATAAATATGACATTAGGTTTCTCGACCACTACTCGTGCAATCATGTGGAGAGGCCAAGGGGAACTGCTGAATTTGAGAAGCTGCACAGGAACCAGCGGCACCATATTCTCCTGTTTCACGATCCTGTGGCGGCTGAATATGCACATTATGAAGGACATTATTTCAAGGATATCTGTCAGGTCAACCTGCGCGACGGAAGCAGGGGATATGCTAAGCAATATCAGTTGGAGACTTTCTGCCATAATAATCCCGGATTTCTCGATATGCACGGCAAATACCTCACGAGGCTTCTGAAAGAGGTGCCTGTGGATGGCATTGAGGTAGATGATATGTGCGATTATGCAGGACCTCTCGTATGCGGATGCGACCATTGCAGGGAAAGGTTCAGGCGCGATTACGGTCATGAGCTTCCGGGACTGGATGATACCGGATTCTGGGGAGATACCGGTAAAAATGAATTCCTGTGGGGCAACTATGAAAATCCTGTTTTCAGGGACTGGCTGAGGATGAGGGCTGATTCAGTGGCAGATCATCTGCAGATGGTTAAAAACATTATTGGGGAAAAGCCATTAATGACCTGTTGTTCTTCTTCAGGTCCGATTTATCTGAATGCAGTCAATCTGAATCTTGAAAGAATGTCCTCCTCGCTTGATTATTTCATGCTGGAAAACTGTGGCATAAACGTTGGCAGCGTGGATTGGGTGAGAATGGATTCAGAAGCAATGCATCAGAAAGACATGGCATTCAGAAAGGATAACTCGCCGCCCCTGGCCCTGAGCTATACAATCTACGAAAAGGGCGGTTATCTTGGATGGAG
>CAZTDW010000265.1:0-5361 GCA_964611835.1 uncultured Rikenellaceae bacterium
ACTAATAAGTAAACTAACAGTATAATTTAATGAAGGTAAATTCAATGAATCAATAGATGCTTATCAAAAAGCACAGGAATTATACCCCAGGAATTATTATTATTGGTATTTTCTTTTAAATTACCTGAAACTGGGAGAGAACCTAAAAGTTGTCGAGATAATGGAGCAAATATTGCTACAAAGTAATGATACATTAAGCGTAAAAAGTTCAGCAAATGTGTATGACATATATAACAGATCGGGAATAAACGGATTGTTGAACTTTGAGCTCGAGTTGGTTCGAAAGAGATATCCCGTCGATACCTTTAGTCTTGTTAAAGCCTGGAATTTAGCTACAACCTGTGCAAGAGCCGGCAAAAAAGAAGAAGCTGTTTATTGGCTTGAGAGATTGTATGACGCCTCCCATGATGACTTGTATTTTCGTGGGTTTTTGCCAGGAATAAATAACAGTGGTGAATTTGCCAATATCCGTTCAGAACCTGGATTCCAGGCTATCGTAAAGAAAATGGGATTATCGGAGTATCAAACTCCCAGGTAGTTAATATTATCCCTGTCGAGTGTGGTCAAATGTTCAGGAATCCAAGGTTCATTGCAATTCGTGAGAAAATGAACCTTCCGCTTCCAAAATCCAATTGATAATAACTTTCCCGATCAGTAAAAAAATTCTATTATGGTAATTCTTTTCTCGGAAACAAGATAAGTTGTGGTTTTTATTTCATGTTAACAGTTTTCAGACCTTCTTCTGAAGTAGTCAGAGAAGGACGGATCTTTGAAAAAATCAAACATTTATAAGCCGTAAAATGCAGGAGTGTTTTCAACTTAATTGGATTTGTAGGAGTTGAGCTATCTCCAATTTACAGCATATCTTGTTTGCTTTTTTCATCTCAAAATGAGGAGGTTTTCAATTATTGTCTTAAATTGAGGATATTAATTACAGACCAATTATGTCTTCCCTAAAATTGAGAGATGGGCGCCAGTTGGCTTTCGAACAGTTTGGAACCGAAAATGGAATCCCTGTAATTTTTCAGCATGGCCTTGGAGACTCCAGGCTGGCCAGACATCCAGATGAAAAACTTACAATTGAGGCAGGAATTAGGCTAATAACTGTTGACAGACCAGGCTATGGTGAATCGTCTCCACATCCAGGAAGAAATTTTCTGAGTTGGGTACCAGATATTGAACAACTTGTTGATCAACTTAAAATTGACAGATTTGGAATATTAGGCCATTCGGGGGGTGCCCCTTATGCATATGATATGAGTGACAATTTGAATAAAGCATAGCAGAAATAATATTAAATACAAAGATTATGGCTTATATGAAATTAAACAGAAGAAGTTTTGCAGGAAAAATTGCGATGGCAGGGATTGCAGCCGGCATGCCGGTTATGAATTCAGACGGGATAAGGGCAGCAGTACCCTCTGACGATCACCTGAAGATCAGTCTTAATGCATTTTCGTTCAATGATCTTTTGCTCGCCGGGAAAATTACAATTGATGATGTCCTGGATTTTTGTGCCGGAATCGGCATTGAAGGAGTTGACCTGACAGGATATTATTTCCCCGGATACCCCGAGCCTCCTGCTGATGACTATATTTATCACGTTAAGAAGAAGGCTTTCAGGCTGGGATTAGACCTGGGATGCACTGGTGTGAGGAATGATTTCACATGGGCTGATCCTGAAAAAAGGAAATTGGAAAAGAAACTTGTGAAAGACTGGATCGTGGTAGCCCAGAAGCTTGGAGCACCAGGTCTACGCATTTTTGCCGGTACTTTGTCTAAGGAAGTCTATCCATGGGATGAGAGGGCAAAATGGATAGCTGAAGATATTCACGAATGTGCGGAATTCGGAAAACAACATGGGGTGATGCTTGCATACCAGAATCATTTCGATTTTGCGAAAACAGCTGCAGAGGTTGAAAAATTACTGAAAATGATTGATCATAATTGGGTAGGTCTTATGCTCGACATAGGTAGTTATCATTCCTCTGATCCCTATAAGGATATTGCTTACACTGCAAAATATGCAATAACATGGCAGATGAAAGAAAAGGTATTTGTAAATGATAACCAGGTAGAATCAGACTATGACAAAATCATTGACATCGTCAGAAAATGTGGTTACAGGGGATACCTGCCACTGGAGACTCTTGGTGATGGAGATCCTTATAAAAAAGTGGAAGCACTATACAACAAAGTGAAAAAAATTCTGAGGTAAAGTGCATAAGCCAGCTACCTTGAACACATTCCGCCGGAAAGATGATCATTTTCATACTTATCTATAATTCATGCGATTAACTCCGACACTGGATGGTCATTTTTTACCGGTGAGAGGTGGTCAGGGTCACAGTTTTTCCTTCAATTTCCTGAATAAATAATTTCCGAAAACTTCTCAAATAAATTCGTGGTTTCGGGATGATTAAATATCTATTTACTTATCCTTCATAATATGGTTTTCCTTTATGTATCCCATATCTTCCTGGGATCGGAAAAGATCCATCCAGACATAATTCAGGAATTTTCCCTCTTCTACATCCACTCCATGCCGTGATCCTAAAGGGATATGCAGAAGGATATTTTCTTTAAATGCTGTCTTTATTCCATCCGCTTTTACGATACAATCATTACTATTCAGCCCGTAAAAGAGTTGTTCAAGCATGGGGTGCGAATGTTCACCGACCTTATCAGGGCCACAGGTCTCGACTGATCCCATGCAAAACCGGGGTATGATGTCCTCGGGCAAAATCATGCGGCTAATGGTTTTTTCGCTTTTTATTGCCTCTTTGTATTGCCTGCATTGCTTATAATCAACAAAATAGGGTAATTTATCTTGTTTTTGTTTTAGTGATTGATATTCAGCAGATGTTAATCTGATTACGATTTCCAGCATTCCAAAGTCACCAGTGTCTGCAAGAACAGAAGCTTCTTCCATAATGGAAGGCACAAACAAATTTAGACCATTCACCTCAAACTTCCTGACTCCTTGTGTTATAATTCCTTTCCCATGTGTTATCAGGTATAAGCTGACCGAATTTTGCCGGGGTTTAATCAGGTAAGGATTATCCTTAAACAGTTCAAGATAATAAGTATCGATCCCGTTAATTTCTCCCTGAAGTACTGATTTTTGATCCGTTTTCTTTTTGTTAGTTTCAGAATCGCTTTTTCCGCAATATTCCTTTTTAATTTCCAAAGGTCTTCCATAAATCGTTGATAATAATTTATGAGACGAATGAATCAATGTGTCGAATACCTCCTGAACCATGGTGCCCATTTCCTTTCGTGGCCCGTAATGTGGCAGTTCCTGGCCCGATTCATAAGCACCGCAATCCGGAGCTTTGCCCTTATAATCATCATTAACATTAGGAATTCTGACCCCGGCGTCCACAACTTTTGAATTTGGTTTTGGCCTGAGGTCCGGGACTTCTTTTTCAGGAAATGGTGGGTTTGGAAATTTAACATCATTAAAAACATCCTCAATTATAATTTTTTCAATTCCATGCTTCTCAACTTCAGAAAAAGCTTTGTTTCCAATAGTAGCTTCATATCCGGTTCCATATACACCAACTGCATCGTAATCAAGGTCACTGTGTTTTCCAGGTTCTAAAAGATAAGCTGCAGAAGGTGGACCGGCTCCATAACCAGCATAATTAACGTTACCGTTTGGACCACCAATAGCAAGATTATTCCTGAAATAGGCAAAATCCATGGGTTGGTTGCCGTTCAATCCTGCTCCGACTTTAATAACTGTATTATGCAATATTACATCACCCCTGCTGAAGTTTTTCAGTTTAAAGGCCGCATGTATAACATTATACATTACATTCCGGATAAAATAATTCGGGCCACCTAATCCTGGCTGTGAACTCAAACCAACGCAACAATTTGTGATCCGGTTTCGCATTATGCGGCAGTTCGAGAATGAGAAGTCGGCTTCAATTGCGTCGTCATCACCCTGATAAATATCGTTATTGTAAATGTCAATTCCTGTTTGAGTCGCACAACGGCTCCCTTCCATAGTCGATATACAATCCCAGAAACCTGATACCAAATTGTAGCATATCACATTACCCGAGCCCGTAATTTGAATTCCTTCGCCTAAGTTTTTAGCATATTTACCCATTGCATTGTTTTCCCATTCGCAGGTTCCGGTAAGCACATTATCACTAAAGTAACAGTTGGTTGCGCCAGGCTTGTCCGCGACTATACCAAAGACTGAATTAATCGTACACCCCCTGACTACACAATTTCGCGCACCATCCATTCGAATTCCGGCGCCAAAGTCTTCAATGTAAGTAACTTCAGTGTTTACTATTTTTAGTCCTTCGATGTAAACCCATTCTTTGTTTATTAGGTCAATGAACTGATAAGTAGCAGTGCCTTTAGAACATTGGTAAACCACCGGATGATCTTTTGTGCCCGATTTTGTAAACAATGTGTCATGCACTCCCGGTAGCAACTCAATTATTTCTGCACTTTCATTTACAACAGGTACCGGGCGTGTGGCCTCTTCCACTATTTTCTCAGCGGAACCGCCATCAGGATCATTCAGGTTAAGTTTTATTTCATACAAGGTGTTTGGGTTAAGGTCAAAAATGCTGCCCGAATGTTTATTGCCCCATTTAAAGCCATAAATCTTACCTGCCGGAACTCTTCGCAAGGGCATTCCCTGTCTCCAGTCTGATGTTCCTTTTTCCCGAAATTGAACGGTCACTGTTCCATTTAAATTATCGTCGCCCTTGATGTTCCATTCCACACCAAGATTAATTATTGTGGGATAGGGTGTTGTAACTTCTCCAGGGATTGTAAAATTCTGGGCAACTGAAGATTTAAATACAAAAAGGAGAAGGAGTGAGAATAAACTTCCGGGAAGCAGTTTTGTATAATTCCTGTTTTTCATTTTGATGATCCTTTATATTACTTCAAAAAGAATTTTCTGAAAAGGCAAAGATAATCCAACCAGGGTCAAAAGATGATCACTTTTGAAACTTGAAAACTACTGAATCAAAATAGTCAGAGGATATGGTTATTCTAATGCCAGGTTTATTTTGCCCATGTCTTCCCTGTTTGGAATATAAGCCACGCTAACATAATCAATTATCCAACCCCCTTCTGACTTGATAAGGTGACATACCTGTCGTACCTGCATCTTTGTGCTGGCCAAATTGAGAAAATTATGCTCTGTTGAGATTGACGGGCTTCTAAAACATTCTTTGGATATTGTCACATTTTCGCAAACTGAAAGAAATTGACTTTTAAACAAACAAAGATTCTGATTGTTTCTAATAATGAGAATCTTTTTGTTTCAAATGCCTAAATAATAACAGTCATGGTAAAAAACTTAAAAGTTTTCGGCAGTGTATT
>CAZTDW010000266.1:0-5341 GCA_964611835.1 uncultured Rikenellaceae bacterium
GCAGGGCGCAGAGAAATGATTTAATATGCTCCCCTGTTTCCTGACCCTGCTTATTTATTCTTCAAAGAACTCAAAGATTTTCCATCCCAAATCTGATTAATGTCAGAAATCATAAAGTATATCGTCACGAATCTATCACCTGATATCATGTCATAAATTTAACATAAATATTTCATGCCGCAGTCAGTATTCTCAGTGGCCGAAAGGAGGCAAACAGGAACCTGAAAAAAATAAAAACATGATATGAACGTTACATATACGAAAGGTTTCAGTTTTAGCACTAAGAATCTGGAAATCATGAATTACAAATATATCAAGCCTGAATATCTTGAAATGGTTACCGGAGGAGACCGGGGATTGATGAAGGAGCTGGTAACCATGTTCAGTGAGCAGACAGCAGAGATCTACAGGGACATGAAATCAATGCTGTCGGGTAAGGACTATATTTCGCTCGGTCTTCTGGCGCATAAGGCAAAATCGTCGGTGGCAATCATGGGTATGGAAAGCCTTGCCGAAATGTTAAGGCAGTTTGAGCATCAGGCAAGGGAGGCGATGGAAACTGACAGGTACGAGGATTATATCAGGCGGTTTGGAGAAGAAACCATCTCAGCGGTAAAAGAGCTTGGGACTCTGGTAGACGGAGAGCCGGAGAAAAACCAGATGATCCGCATTGAAAAGAAGGGCAGGATCGACATCATCTCCTTCTCAGTGAACAAGTTGAACGCTATTACCATGGATGAGATCAGGAATGGTGTTAACAAGGTTTTTGACAATCCGTATTCTAAAGTCATTATTGACCTGAAGGGAGTTGAATATATCGACAGCTCGGGATTTGCATTTTTCCTGGCACTGCACAAGGCTGCCAAGAACAACTACGGCATACTTAAATTCGTACATCCGGAATCAAGAGTATACGAGTTGTTCCAGACACTTCACCTGCACACTGTTTTTGAGATCTTCGATGACATCGATGCCTGCATCGACTCATTCAGATAGAAAGAATTTCATTTTCCGCTCTCAAAAGTCAGGCTACCATTTTTCATACCGATAAGAACATTTTCGTCCTTCCGGATGGATCCGGCGATTATCCTTTTCGACAGCTCGTTGATGATTTCTCTCTGTATCAGTCGTTTTACAGGCCTTGCACCCAGCTGTGGATCATAACCGTGGTTTGCCAGCCAGTCAATTGCCTCATCTGACACATCCAGATGCATCCCATTGTTTTCAAGTATCTTCCTGACCAGGTTCAGCTGCATTTTAACGATATCGCGGATCTGGCCGACACTGAGCGGCGTGAACATTACTATCTCATCAACACGGTTAAGAAACTCAGGACGCAATGATTTTCTCAGAAGCGTGAAGATCTCTTTTCTCAGAAGCTCGGCTTCCTCTTCAGGCATATTATTATTGAACCTTTCCATCCTGTCTCTGATTATATCTGATCCGAGGTTGGATGTCATGATCATTATTACGTTCCTGAAGTTTATAGTTCTTCCCTTGTTGTCGGTAAGCCTGCCTTCGTCGAGTACCTGAAGAAGCAGGTTGAACAGGTCGGGATGGGCTTTCTCAATCTCATCGAGCAGCACCACCGACCAGGGTTTATGCCGCACTGCTTCCGTAAGCTGACCTCCCTCATCATATCCGATATATCCGGGAGGCGCTCCTATAAGCCTCGAAACTGAATGCCGTTCCTGGTACTCCGACATGTCAATTCTTGTAAGAAGATTCTCATCATTGAAAAGGAACTCAGCAAGGGCTTTTGCCAGTTCGGTTTTTCCTACTCCTGTCGTGCCCAGAAAAATGAATGAACCGACAGGCCTTTTCTGGTCCTGCAGGCCTGCCCTTGAACGACGGACGGCATCTGCAACGGCGCTTATGGCCTCATCCTGGCCGACAACCCTTTTATGGAGCTCATCCTCAAGCCTGAGCAGTTTTTCCTTTTCACTCTCAATCATTTTCGAGACGGGAATGCCTGTCCATTTTGAGACTATCCCGGCGATATCTTCAGAACGAACCTCCTCCTGGATCAGGGAGCCCTTGCTTCTTTTCTTTTCGATGGTTTCCTTAAGCGTTGCTATTTCCTTTTCCATGCCAATGATCTTTCCGTACCTTATTTCCGCAACGAGACCGTAATCGCCCCTGCGCTCGGCTTTTTCCGCTTCAAGCCTGAGTGATTCGACCTGTTCCTTCATCTCCTGCATTTTCCCTACCATTTCCTTCTCCGATTTCCATGCAGCAAGAAGCTCATCCTTTTCCGACTGCAGATCTGCCAGTTCCCTGGAGATCTCCTTCTCCTTGGCTGCATCTCCGTCGCGCCGTATAGCTTCCCTTTCTATCTCCAGGCGCGTGATTGACCGGGTAACCTCATCGATCTCTTCCGGAACAGAATTCATTTCAAGCCTAAGCCGTGAGGCAGCTTCATCAATGAGGTCAATAGCCTTGTCGGGAAGGAACCGGTCGGTGATATATCTGGTTGACAGGTCGACGGCTGCGATGATCGCTTCATCCCTGATGATGACCTTGTGATGTGCCTCGTATTTTTCGCGTATCCCACGGAGTATTGAGATGGAGTCCTCCCTTCCCGGTTCGTCGACCATCACCACCTGGAACCTGCGTTCAAGGGCCTTGTCCTTCTCAAAATATTTCTGGTATTCATTCAGGGTGGTTGCACCGATCGCCCTCAGTTCACCTCTGGCAAGGGCCGGTTTCAGGATATTGGCGGCATCCATTGCCCCCTCTGATTTGCCTGCACCGACAAGTGTATGTATCTCATCTATAAACATAACAATGTCGCCATCGGAAGCGATAACCTCATTGACCACCGATTTCAGCCTCTCCTCGAATTCTCCCTTGTATTTTGCTCCTGCGATCAGAGCCCCCATGTCGAGTGAATAAATGGTCTTTGATTTCAGGTCTTCAGGAACATCGCCTCTTGTTATCCTGTGGGCTATTCCTTCTGCAATGGCGGTTTTCCCCACACCCGGTTCACCGATCATAATGGGATTGTTTTTTGTTCTCCGGGTAAGGATCTGAAGAATGCGCCTTATTTCCTCGTCACGTCCCACCACGGGATCAAGCTTGCCGGAGCGGGCTCTCTCATTGAGGTTTATGGCATACCTGTTAAGTGAGTTGAATGTATCATCTGATGTGGGATTTTCAACCTTTGCACCTTTTCTGAGCTCGCTTATGGCAGCCCGGAGCTCTTTCATGGTTATACCCTGGTCCTTAAGCAACTGGGATGCCGGGTCGGAAGTATCAAGAATACCCATCAGGATATGCTCGGCAGTCACGAACCTGTCGTTCATCTTTGAGGCATGATCGTTTGCTTTCCTTAGTGCTTCAGATGCTCCTGATGAAAGATAGCTTTCAGCTCCCGAGACCTTCGGGTATGTATCTATGAGTTTGTCAATATTAGTCCGGATGACCTGCGCATTTGCACCTATCTTTCCCAGAAGCCAGTCGGTTATGTTTTCAGCCTGGCTCAGCACTCCCTGCAGCAGATGAGCACATTCAACCGCCTGCTGGCCTTTTGAAGAAGCAATGTTAAATGCCTGCTGGACTGATTCCTGTGCTTTTAATGAGAAATTATTGAGATTCATGATATAGTAGTTTTGTCCAGATATATCAATTTCTCTGCCAGCCCGGTTTTATGCCGTTATGACATTCAAATGGCTGGTATGGATGCCATTATGGCGCAGGGCAGTAGGCGGCAGGCGGCAGGCAACAGGCAACAGGCAACAGGCGGCAGGCGGCAGGCAACAGGCGGCAGGCGGCAGGCAACAGGCGGCAGGCGGCAGGCGGCAGGCAACAGGCGGCAGGCGGCAGGCAACAGGCGGCAGGTGAAGGGAAGACGAAGGGACTGAGGGACGAAGGGACGAAGGGAAAAAAACGAGGCGACAAAGCGACAAAGCGACAAAGTGAGGTGGCGAGAGCGCGACGAAGGAACTGAGGGATTTAGCGACAAAGCGACAAAGCGAGGGGGCGAATGGGAGAATTGGAGACAAAAAACTCAGGAGTTCACTACAAGGCAAAGCTTTAAAATCTTTTTAATTTTATCCCCTGGTTAAAATAAGATGAAATGAGCAAACTGATATGGAAGCCCGGCACCATGATATACCCGCTGCCGGCAGTGATGGTAAGCTGCGGGGCTGTAAGGGAGGAATTCAACATAATTACCGTTTCCTGGACCGGAACAATATGCACCAATCCGCCCATGTGTTATATCTCACTGCGGCCCGAACGCCATTCCTACGGGATCATTAAGAGGACGGGGGAGTTTGTTATCAATCTGACCACCAAGGATCTGGCATTTGCTGCCGACTGGTGCGGCGTGAAATCGGGAAGGGATTTCAACAAATTTAAAGAGACCGGACTGACGCCCGTTATGGCTACTTCGGTAAAGGCTCCCATGATAGCTGAATCGCCCGTGAGCATTGAATGCAGGGTAAAAGAGATCAAGGAGCTGGGGTCGCATCACATGTTCATCTCGGAGGTAGTTACTGTAAATGCTGAAAAAAGCCTCTTTGACGAGAAAACCGGTGTATTCAGGCTTAATGAAGCCAATCTTGTCTCCTACTCTCACGGCAAATACTTTGAAACAGGAAGATTTACGGGTAAATTCGGATTCTCGGTAGAAAAAAAGAAGACAAAACGCAGAAAAAAATAATCACTTACTGTTTTTACCGTTCTATTATCAGCGATCATGGCTTGTTAATAATTAATTGCTGTTTGATTATAATAACTTGATTTTGAATCTCGTTTTGATCAGGCATTAATTTAGCTTAGCGGTCAGATCCTTGATGTGAAAGATTTCGCCTTTTTTAAAAGCCAATGAGCGAGAAGATTATAGAAACCCTGATGCAGCTGTTTGCCCTGATCGCAAAACCCCAGAGGAACGAATCAGAGAGGAGGAATGTTGTTGAGGCTTTTCTTGGTCACCTGCTTAACCAGGAACTGGTAAAAAAATATCTTTCTGTTTACAATGAAGCTTACAGGGAGGCTGCCGAAAAGCTTGCAAGAAGCACTCCGGAGCGTCGTGAAGGGGCTATTGCCATCAGGATTACCAAGCTTTGCAAGGATATAAATGAGGAGGGGCAGCTAGACCAGGAACAAAGGGTGGTTGTCGTCATTAAGGCTCTTGAATTCTGCAAATCGGGAGATGGGGAAATATCGCCCATGGAGATGGGATTTATTGATACTCTTGCAGACGGACTGGGTATCGGGACCGGGGAATTCGAAACGCTGAAGCAGTTTGTAGTCAATCCTTTCTCAAAAATTCCGGTTTCTCCGAACATGCTGTTGATTTCCGGCCAGGATGATAAGTCTGAAAACAGGGTGATAA
>CAZTDW010000267.1:0-5280 GCA_964611835.1 uncultured Rikenellaceae bacterium
CATTCGGACAGAACACCTGTTCATTTAATACCGGAGCCGACCTGCAGGAAGGATATTATACAATAGAAGTATCCCTTGTAAATACACCCTTCGGTACAGTGAAGAGCGTCAGGAATTTCAAAATCTGATACCTGAATCCGTTCCATGGCCCAGTCATGATTCACCAGTGCCAGTCATTTTAAGGCTGAGTAAAAAAGATTACAATAAATATGATTGCCTGTAAAAAAAAATAAAGAAATTTTTAAAATAATTAAGAATTTAGTTGTATAACTAATATTTTCGTTGTATATTTGATACATTATTGGCGATAGGTTTATATCAATGTTAACCAAGTTTCTTTAAACAGAACTGATTATGAGAGAATTGACAAGGGCTGAAGAGCAGGTGATGCAGGTACTCTGGAAAATCAAAAAGGGATTTGTAAAAGAGATCCTGGATCATTTTGAAGAGCCTAAACCTGCATACAATACAGTAAGTACAATAGTGAGGATCCTGCAGGATAAAGGATTTGTCGACCATAAGGAATATGGAAGGACTCATGAATATTACCCATTGGTGACAAAGGATGAATATTCGAAAATGCATCTGAACACTTTTGTAAAAGATTATTTTTCAAACTCCTTTGAGAAGATGGTCAGTTTTTTTGCAAGAGAAAAAGAAATCTCAATCAAAGAGATGGGAGAGATCATGAAAATAATGGAAAAAGAACTGGAAACTCAAAAGTCAAAGAAATGAACGCGTTTTTCCCGCATATGGCAAAAACCGCTATATACATGGCAGGTTTCTATTTGATCTACAGGACTTTACTCAGCAAAGACACTATGTTCATCAGAAACAGGTTTTATATTATTCTTACTGCTCTTGCAGCATTTATACTGCCTTTCGTAGCATTTGAGACAGAAAATCAAATAAAAATCCCAATTATTGGCAGGATATTTTCAGAGATATTAATATCAGGTGACTCTTCTGTTTCCCCTCAGACATCAGATCATACCTCATTATTTTATATCCTTAAATGGATCTCTGTGATATATCTGACCGGGGTAGTCCTTTTAAGCCTCAGGTTATTTTTCGACCTCCTTGAATTAGTACGTCTGATTGCCTCAAAGAAGAAAAGCAATGACAATCTTATTTTTTTCAATAATTTCAATACCGCCGGATTTTCTGCATTCGGATACATATTCATAAATGAAAAGCTTTCTAAACCTGAAGCAGCCGAGATCATAAGGCACGAGCAGAAGCATCTGGAACACCTTCATTCATTCGATATCATCTTCATTGAGATCATCAGGGTTGTACAGTGGCTTAATCCTTTCATACACCTGTATTGCAGGTCATTACGTACAGTTCATGAATATCAGGCTGACAATGATTGTCTGAAAACCGGCATGCCTGTTTCAAATTATCAGGAATTGCTGTTAAACCAGATATTCGGATCAAAAGTCTTCACAGTAACTAATAGTTTCTCTAATCCCACACTTATAAAAAAACGAATGATCATGATGACAAAAAAATCCTCATGTTCCATGGCAAATCTGAAGTTACTTCTGGTATTGCCAGTAATTGCAGGAATTATGGTTATATTTTCCTCCTGCAAGGAAAAGAACACTGAAATCAATAGCCAGGAAATAAGTCCATCAACCCCAATCATGGTGGACGGCTCCGCCAAGGTAGTAAAAGGGGAACCTTCACCTGTCGATATGCTGGCACCGCCGCCGCCACCGCCACCGCCTGTTCCGGGTGCTGAGGAATCCCAGGTAGGTGCTCCCTATGAGAAAGTCGATGTAATGCCACAATTCCCCGGTGGAGACCAGGGGCTGGTAAAATTCATTGCTGAACATACCAGCTATCCTGAAGGTGCAAAAATTACAGGAACTCAGGGTAAGGTGTTTGTAAAATTTGCAGTTGAAAAGGATGGAAGCATAGGACAGATAAGTATCCTTCAAGGTGTCGATCCTGTACTCGATGCTGAAGCGCTGAGGGTGGTCGGCAAGCTTCCGAAGTTTGAGAAACCAGGTTTAATCGATGGAAAACCAGTTGCAGTCTGGTATGTTATACCGATAAACTACAAATTGAAATAAATCAGTATTCTATAGGCCAATAGTTAATAGAGGCTGTATCAAAAGCCCTCTGCAGTCGTTGTGCTGATAATTGTGTTTCTTTGATGCTAAATATAAATCACTGATCCACAAAACATTCACCAAAAACAGCAAAAGGATGACAGACAGGAAATCCGATTTCGGATGCTTATGGTACAGCATCTTTCCTTTTGGGGATGTGTCCTGATGTTATAATATTGTTCAGAAAGCAAACAATCCTAAGTGCAATTAATAAATCAGGACAACTGGTTATGCAGAATAATATTTCAATAATTTTGCCTGCCAGAATAAAATGATAAATGACCTTAAAGGAGAGAATTGAAGCTTTTTCAGAACTGGGTCATGTGCTAAGGGTTTCAACAGAAGGGGGACCGTCCGCACATGTTCAGTATCTTGAGAAAGTGATACACAATCAGCAGTTTATTAATCCATGGTTCACTCCCGATAATGTAAGGATGGCTATCAAGGCGATAGCCATGGAGCTCACAAAGGAGAATTTAAAGAAATGGACGGATAATTATCCTGATCTCGAAGGTGGCAGGAAAAGAGGTAGTGTCGCTGTTATAATGGCAGGTAACATCCCTCTTGCAGGATTTCATGATTACCTTTCAGTACTTATTTCGGGGTTTGACCTTATTGCCAAAACAAGTTCCAAGGATCCTGAGCTGATCGTGGCAGTTCATGACATCTTAAGTGAGATAAACAGTGAATATTCACAAAAGGTGAAATTTGCCGAAGGCCCCATATCAGGATTTGATTATGTTATAGCAACCGGAAGCGACAATAGTTCGAGGTATTTTGAATATTACTTTGGCAGATACCCGCATATTATCAGAAAGAACCGGAACAGTATAGCATTGATCGAAGGAGATGAGACTGATCATGACCTGAAGATGCTTGGATCTGATGTATTCTCATACTTCGGACTTGGATGCCGTAATGTATCAAAGATCTATATCCCAGAAGGATACGACCTTTCAAGAATCCTCAATACCTGGAAAGACTACTCCAGAATTGCTGATCATACTAAATATGCAAACAACTATGATTTTAATAAAGCCGTTTACCTGGTAAATCAAACCAGATTCATGGACACCGGGTTCCTGCTGATGAAGGAAGATCAGGAGATCTCATCTCCTGTTGCAGTTCTATATTATGAATACTATAAATCATTTAAAACCGTTTTAAGGAAAACTGAAACGATGAAAGATAAAATTCAATGCATTGTCAATAAAAGCAATGTACCCTTTGGTGAAGCCCAAATGCCTCATCTGTGGGATTATGCTGATGGAATTGACACATTGGAATTTCTTTCAAAAAAAAAACAAGCCGGAATAATTTAAAATAAAAAATATTATATTGCACCGCTAGAATTAATAGTGCCATGGTTTATAAATTTGTTGTATTATCGGATGAAGATGAATCGTTTGTAAGGGAATTTGAATTCCTTGACTCCCAGACCCTGATGGATTTTCACAACCTCATCCAGGAGGAGTTGGAATTTGATAAATCCCAGATGGCATCTTTTTATCTTGCAACTGATAACTGGGAAAAGGAAGAGGAGTTTACCCTTTTTGATATGGGTACGGGATCATCAACGATGGAATCAGCAGTGCTTGAGGATATTATTTTCCGGAAGAATCAGAAACTGCTCTATGTTTTTGACTTTTTTAATGACCGGGCCCTTTTTGTGGAATATACAGGGGAGGCAAAAGAGATTGAAGACAGGGAATATCCGGTTTGCACAAATTCAAAAGGTGTTCCTCCAAAACAGGTAGTTTTCGGAAGCAGTTCCCGCAAGTTATATAACAATATTGTTGTATCAGACGATGATGAAGACGATGATGATGAGCCTGAAGTAGATGACCTGTTCCTTAACGGTGAGGATGAGGAATCACTTCCGGACTTTGAAAACATCGACAACCTGAACGAAGAAGACGAATAGCCGGTTCAGGCTAAATTTCAATGACAAATACCCTGATAGTAGTGCTCGGCCCGACGGGTGTCGGAAAGAGCGCTGTTGCCTTCAGCCTGGCCTGTCACTTCAATTGCGACATCATATCTGCCGACTCGCGCCAGTTTTACAGGGAAATGACCATTGGTACTGCAGTCCCGCCCGACAGTTTTCTTGACCTTGTAAAACATCACTTTATAAAATTCATTTCAGTAAAGGATTATTACAGTTCAAGCCTGTTCGAAAGGGATGTTCTGAAGCTGCTTCCTGAATTGTTTGACAAAAGCAGGATTGTGGTCATGGCAGGAGGTTCAGGGATGTACATTGATGCGGTATGCAACGGTATAGATGACATACCTGATATTGATCCAATGGTAAGGGAAAAATACAATATCCTGTACAGGGAGGAGGGTCTGGAAAGTCTGAGGAGTGCCCTGAAATTACTTGACCCGGAATATTACTCAAAAGTTGATCTGAGGAACCACAAGAGGATCATAAGGGCGTTGGAGATATGTGAAACAACAGGCAGGACATATTCTTCCTTTCGCACCAGAAGAAAAGCTAAAAGGGATTTCGATATTATTAAAATCGGACTAAACAGGGAAAGGCTGGTTCTTTATGAAATGATCAACTGCAGGGTTGACCAGATGATCGCACAGGGACTTGAAGATGAAGTCAGGAGCCTTTTTCAGCATAAAGATCTGAATGCCTTGAAGTGTGTCGGTTACAGTGAATTCTTCGACTTTTTTGAAGGAAAGATATCAAGGGATAAAGCAATTGAACTTATAAAAAGAAACAGCAGGAGATATGCAAAAAGGCAACTGACCTGGTGGGCTAAAGATGACGAAATACATTGGTTTGATCCTGACAGGATTCTTGATATCATCAAGGATATCGAGCATATTATCCGGCCTCCGAATCTTAATTAATCTACTAATCTGGACAATAATCTTCCCACCCTGTAAACTGCCGGTCCGCAGCCTGGATACAGGGAAAGCCAGGCGAAACCTATCCTCAATCCGCAATCCGAAATCCGCAATCCGAAATCCGAAATTACATCTCCCTCAGTTCCTTCAGTTTTTTTATAGTCCCTGCCGGATCTTCAGAGCTGAAAACGGAATTGCCTGCAACAAGCACATCAACACCGTTTTCCACGAGTTTAGAGGCATTTGATCCTGACTTTTGACAATTAGTGCGGTATAAGATGCGACCACTCAGTTTATGAAT
>CAZTDW010000268.1:0-5232 GCA_964611835.1 uncultured Rikenellaceae bacterium
CCAGTCATATCCGCTTACAAAGTTGCCTCCCGGCCACCTGTAAACCGGTGAATTAAGCTCACGCAGAAGAGCCAGTACGTCAGCCCTGAAACCTTCAATATTGTCGGAAGGCATCAGGGAAACTGTACCAATCCAGACTTTTCCCATGCCCCTGGTGGTGATCGAAAGAGTAACATCCTTCGAAGTGACAGGAATTTTAAAAGCGAGCGGATAGGATTTGTATCCTGGATTAAGATCTACAAGGGAAACCTTGACTGATTCATTCGCTCCGGTACCCCATGAAAGAGAAACATCGGCAGATATTTTATTCCCTGAGGCTTTCAACACAATATGTCCCACAACATCTATTCCGGCCCTGATGCCCAATCCTTTCTGAAAAAGGGATGCTTCAGAGGATCCGTCAGTTGACAATACCGGAGTGTTGCTGCCGACAAAAGGATCGGAAGTATCGACAGAAAAGAATTTTTCTTCACCTTCTTGCAACCATGGAGAATCCTGTTCCCCCGGCTTGTACCAGAATTTGCGGTCCTCAACCATTTCTGACCATATTCCTCCGTAAATACACCTGCCAAGATGCTCGATGAACTGGCCGTAGATATAAACAGGCATGGGTTCAGAACGCTTTGTAACGTCAATTTTTAAGGAAGTGGAGATCTTTTCCTCTTTTATGAGTTCAAGCGACATATCATCAAACCAGACCCTGCCTTTGGCTTTACCATCCAGATTCAGCCTGCATTCTATGGTCGCGCCATCATTCCCCCCTGTTGAAAACTGGTATGTTACTTTTGTCCACTCATTGTCTCCCGTAAAACCCTTTAATTCCGGATCCATTCCGCGTATCATGAATCCTGCTCCCCTGCCTCCGGAGGCAGCCACCCCACGGGTGCGGATCCATCCGGTGAACCGGTATTCAGACCAGGGTTTAAGAAGCACTCTGCAATACCATGCCCCCTCGGCAAAACCCGGTGCATCGATAAAAAGGCTTTTTGTCCCATGATGTGCAAGATTATCATAGAAATGGACCGCCTCACGGAAACGGTCGTTGGTGGTCCAGCCTGTAACAGTTGAAGATTCAACCAGTTCGGCAGAAGGATTATTAATAACTCCGGTGGCGGGTTTAAAATCGTTCCCGCCTTTATCACCGCAACCACTTAAGTAAATGATTGGAAGAATAATCATCAGGGCTCTCTTTTTCATCATATATTAATTTATTTTAATGGTATGATGGTACCTCCATGTAGTTTAATATTAAATCATTGTGTTTGTGTATGCAACTACATTGAGGTTTCATCAGCAGAAAATTTAATTGTTATGTCAGAAGGTGATGGGCACTTATTTTTTTTGTCCATAATATGCACCGGCACCATGCTTTCTGAGGAAATGCTTGTCAAGCAAATCCCTGTCGATTGATCCTGCAGGGGCAATTGAAAAAGTCAGAGCTGCCACACGTGCAATCTCTTCAAGAATAACTGCATTGTGTACGGCATTACTGACATCTGCTCCCCAGGCGAAGGGCCCATGCGAAACAACAAGTGCAGCCGGTATCAGCAGAGGATCACTGCCGCTGAAACATTCAGCTATTACAAGTCCGGTATTATACTCATAATCTCCTGCAATTTCCTCAGATGTCAGCTTACGGGTTACAGGAATGCTTCCATAGAAATAATCGGCATGAGTGGTCCCCAGGCATGGTATTGGCCTGCCAGCCTGGGCCCAGGCAGTTGCATGGGCAGAGTGGGTATGGACAATCCCTCCTATCTCAGTGAATGACTTATAAAGTGCTGCATGTGTCGGAGCATCGGTTGATGGAAACAGATCTCCCTCAACAACGTTGCAGGAAAGGTCGGTCACAACCATGTCATCAGGCCTCATCTCCTTGTAGGAAATTCCCGAAGGTTTAATGACCATGAGTCCGGTCTTTCGGTCAATTGCACTTGCATTTCCAAAAGTGAATATTACCAGGTTATGTTCCACAAGGCTCAAATTTGCCAGGAAAACCTCTTCTTTTAGTTTCTCGAGCATTTATTTCAGATTTATGGGAAATTACACGATCAGACTATGTTCAGAAAATACTTTTACATGCGGTAATACAGATCGTTCCAGCGTAATTCTTTTTTAAAATTCTCAATCCTGCAATCATCATCAATCACAACACATTCAATGCCTGTAATTTCAGCAAAATCTACAAGATGACTGCTTTGAAGAGCCTGTGAGAACCCTGTATGGTGGGCGCCGCCGGCATAGATCCATGCTGTTGCTGCGGTTTTCAGGTCAGGCCTGGGCTTCCACAGCACACTGGCAACAGGTAATTTTGGCATATCGGGGCAGTCAATTACTTCAACCGTGTTCACTATTAACCTGAACCTGTTGCCCAGGTCGATCAGTGAAGCATTCAGGGCCTCTCCGGTCTTTGTCCTGAAAACAAGCCTTGCAGGATCATTTTTACCACCGATACCCAGCGGATGAACCTGCAATGAAGGCTTTCCGCCGGCTATTGAAGGACATACTTCAAGCATATGAGCTCCAAGGGCTGCGGTATTTTCCGGATCGAGATGGTAGGTATAGTCCTCCATAAAGGAAGTTCCGCCTTCCAGTCCCTTAGCCATCACCTTCATGCTCCTTACCAGAGCTGCAGTTTTCCAGTCACCTTCGGCACCAAAACCGTAACTGTCGGCCATAAGCCGCTGCACAGCAAGGCCGGGAAGCTGAACAAGGCCATGCAGATCCTCAAATGTCGTGGTAAAAGCTTTGAAGTCCCCCTTCTCCAGGAAACTCCTCATGCCAAGTTCAATTCGTGCAGCTTCCTTAACAGCAGGTGAATTAAGAACTGATTCATCAGCCTGGTAATTATCCCTGTACTGATCAAGAAGCAGACGGATTGCGGTTTCATCAACATCATTGACTTCTCTTACCAGATCCCCTACCCCGTATCCGTGAACTTCGTATCCAAGCATGAGTTGAGCAGATACTTTGTTGCCTTCCGTTACGGCCACATCTCTCATGTTATCTCCAAATCTTGCAACTTTCAAGTATCGTGCATCGACTGAGGCAACCGCTGCACGGGTCCAGACGGCAATTTCACCGATTGAATTACTGTCCTGCCAGTGACCTGTAACTACCTTCCTTTTCAGTCTCAGGCGCGAGCATATATATCCGAATTCGCGGTCGCCATGGGCTGACTGATTGAGGTTCATGAAGTTCATGTCTATTTCATCCCAGGGAATGTCGCGGTTGAACTGGGTATGAAAGTGAAGTATCGGCTTGTCAAGTTTGGTCAGTCCTGAAATCCACATTTTTGCCGGTGAAAAAGTGTGCATCCAGGTTATTATTCCGGCGCATAACTTATCGCTGTTGGCTTCCAGGCATAATTTTGTGATAGCATCCGATGTTGTAAGCACTGGCTTGAAAACTATTCTGACAGGTATTTCAGGGCTGCTGTCAAGAGCCGTTGCTATAGTGCTGGAATCATCAGCAACCTGTTTCAGTGTTTCTTCTCCGTAAAGGGCCTGGCTACCTGTTACAAACCAAATTTCATAGTTATATTTCTTCATAATCGTCGATTGTAATGACTCTGATTGTTTTACTCCAAAGCAATTTAAGAAAATGTATTCTTTACACTTATTTTTCTGGTCAGGGATTTTAAAACAAGTACGAGTTACACAGAGAAACACCGGGAAATCAGTGAGCTACATAAAGAATTAACATACTAACTCAGTTCTACTCTATGTTTCCCCTATGTAGCTCTGTGTAACTAAATATTTTCAATAAAATGAATCGGATAATACTTCGTATTCAAACAAAGTATTTAATCCTTTCAATGTACTTTGGCGTTTGTATCATCCTTATCGTCCATATTAGCCACATAGCCTTCAGGGGCTTCGCAGGCCTGGAATGGTTTTGCCATATTTCCGAATCCGTCACCATCCTCATCCCTGAAAAATGTTGTGACGGGGCAGTTTCCTGCTTCGAGGGTCTGATAAAGTGCTTTCATCAATGACAGGTCGCCTTGTGTATCATACGACATTTCCCAGATCATAATTCCTCCAAGGGTACTCTTTGCCAGTTCGGTCTTCTTAACCATTGTGGGGATCCCGTTATAGTAATATCTTGTATCTACTGAATCCTGGTAAGCATAAGCGGTATTTATTTTGATTATCTCATCATATGATATATATCTGGCAGGAGGGTTGAAATCAAAGCCATAGAATGGCACGCCAAGGGTTATGCGTTCCGGAGGGATCTTCCTGTCAATCGTCCAGAATTTGATAGCATCCGTTGCGTATGAAAAAGGAGAATGTGGTCCGATATCATTGGGTCGCCATACTCCGGTTTTGTCATATACCATCACATTTATAAAATCATAAGCTTCAAGGGCTTCCTGCCCCACAGCCTCGTGGAAACCCACTGCTCCCAGGGCGGCGGTTATCCCTTTTCCCTTTGCATGAAGGGCTTTCCGTAATTCAATCACAAACGGATTATAGTTATTTTCAAGATAGGGAAGCAGATTGCCTTCAATGTCAACATCTATACCATCGAGATTGTTTTCCTCGACATAGGCAACCAGTTTTTTAATGAATGCCGATCTGTTTTTTGGCTGCAGAAGATCATTCCAGATTACAGTATCAGGTCTGCCGCCCCCGGCCAGGGAAATGAATACCTTGACATTGAGGTCGCGGCATCGCTGAACTACCGGTTTTATGTCGATGTTGCCGTCAGGTATAAGATTCCCGTCAGCATCAGGATTGCCGAATGCAAGGTTAAGGTAGGTAAGCTTGTTGAGCTCAATCAGATCGATTTCGTCAAAATTCCCAGTCGACAGGTAACCTACAACTTTAAAAGTAGTGTCGGGGACATAAATATCCGGACCATAGTCCGGCATCCTGTTTGTACAGGAAATGGTGATCAATGTGCTGACAAACAGCAATAGCAGTAATCGGATCGGGATTAATTTCATAGTCGGAGTTTTTATGGGTTGATGAACAGGTTAATCAATCAAAGATAAAAAAATGAATAGAATCTATGCTGATGACCTGAAATACATCAGTAAAAGTGTAATAATTTTATTGCTTATCCCTTTCGGTCAAGTATAAATTGACTTGTGGCAATAATGAATAAAAATATCAATTTTTTGTTATCTATACCCCCTTCCCAACCTTCCCCCACGGGGGAAGGAGCAAGGACTCGTCCTAAAAAAGGTTGACAGTTTTTTTGTTAATACTGATATAGGTTTAC
>CAZTDW010000269.1:0-5195 GCA_964611835.1 uncultured Rikenellaceae bacterium
GTGTGGAAGCCAATCCGGGCGATCCTCTGAATTATGTAGGGCTGGCAAAAGTGGCCAATTACCTTGGAGATGAGGCCAAAGCCGAGGAGATGAGGGCAAAGGCAAAGAGTTTTCTTCTGCCTTACAAGAATCTGAAAAAAATCAGTCCTCCAGCAAAGGATTACGCATTTACCCTGGCAAAGATCGCCGAATCATATATAAAGGGTAATGATGTTGATACATCCAAAGCATTGCCGCTCATCAGGCAGGCTTTGAAGATTGACAGCAAAAATGCCGATAATTACCTTATTGCAGGTGACATTTACATGCTTGTAAATGACGGGTCGAATGCAATCAGAAATTATAATCAGGCTCAGTTTGCAGATCCCACATCTTCAACTGCAAACATGAAGATAGGTTATGTTTATGTAAAGGGACGCGCACTGCAATCGGCCATTCCATATTTCGAGGAAGCTATTAGCCTGAACGCAGATTATGCTCCGGCATATCGTGAACTGGGACAGCTTTACTGGCGGGCCGGAAGGCTTGAGCAGTCAAAGGAAAATTTCAAGAAGTATCTCGACCTGACAGCTGGCAATATACCGGCAAAAACCAGGTATGTAAACTCCCTGTTCTATGCCGGTGACTACGATGAAGTAATCAAGAATGTTGAAGAGATCCTGAAGGTTGACGATTCAAGGGCGTATATGAACCGCCTTGCAGGTTACTCGTCCTTTGAAAAGGAAAATCCGGATTACCAAACAGCACTTACCTACATGGAAAAACTTTTTGCAACGGTTAAGCCTGAATATATTCTTCAGAAAGACTATCATTATATGGCAAGGATTCTGCTGAAAAAGAATCAGGATTATACAAAGATGGTTGATGAGGTCGCCAGCCTCAAAACACAGCTTGACAGGGAAAAATCAAGGCTGAATGTTGCTCCGGCAGCAGAAAAACCAAAATATAAAGCCTCGGTAGATCAGCTTACCTCCAAGGTCGCAACCCTGGAAAGTGAAATATCCAAAGCATCAAAAGAAATCGCCAGGGGATTTGACGAATACAACAAAGCACTTGAATTTGAACGTAAGGATGCAAACAGTTCTGCCTATACCTCAAAAGAAAGGTCTCTTCTCAGCGAAATGGCGGCAAATTACTATGCCTACAGACAATATGACAACGCTGCCAGGACATGGGCTAAACTTATCGACCCCTCCAAAGAGAACAACCTTGCCGATTACATGCAGGTAGGAAGGGCTTATTACAACGGAGAAAATTACAAATCGGCCGATTCAATATTTAATCTTGTGATCAAAAAGGATCCCGACTACCTGCCTGCATACGTATACATAGCCCGTACCTACTCGAGAATGGATCCTGATACAAAACTTGGACTTGCCAAACCAAAATTTGAGAAACTTCTGAGTGTTGCTTCAAGGGATTCAGTTAAAAATGCCAATGACATGGTAGAGTCACTCACCTATCTTGGCTATCTTAATATGGAGAACGGAAATTATACCAAAGCAAAGGATTACTACAACAGGATGATCAATATTGCTCCTGACAACAAGGAATTCAAAATCAGGGGACTCAATGGACTTGGTAGTCTGGAAACAAGGGCTGCCGGACAGGAAAAAACCCTTGAAGGCAAACTTGCTTTTCTTGGCAAGGCAGCAGAAATATATGGGAATATACTCTCTCTTGATCCTTCGAATGCATCAGCAAAAAGCACACTGCGCTGGGTTCAGGATTATCAGGCATCGGTAAAGAAGGGGATTAATCCGAACGAGATCAAGGGAGTTGTAACCAATTCAGCAGGTCAGCCTATTGCATATGCATCAGTAAGAGTAAAAGATACTGCTGCGGAGAATCTTACCAATGCCAAAGGCGAGTATAAATTTGAAATCCCACAAGGTTCGGAGATCCTTTTAATAAGTGCCAAAGGATACAAGACCAAGGAAGTTGAAATTACCAAATCCAGGGTATATAACGTTAAACTTGAGCAATAAATCCATGACTGCGATTAATAGCGGTATCTTCACCGGTCGACCGTAGTCTGTAAAACACCATATAATTGTCATTCATAGTGTGTTATGCCGACCGTCAATTAAACGTTGGTAGCGATAAAAGCTGATCCAAACAATTTAAAATGATAATATTTTCTTGAGCGGTTGGAAAAAAAAATTGAAAATATATATATTTGCAGATCATAAAAATTTTAACCTAACCAAAATCGATAAAAATGAGTAAACAAGGAAGTTCGTTCAAAGAAGCGCTGCAGAACATTTTTGCAGTAAGTGCTATTTTAATAGCTTTTGTGGTTTCCTATTTGTTGTTTGTCAACGTGATGGGGAACCCTGTTAACTTCGAAGGTGGTAATCCCAAAGGCCATGCACTTGAGGGAAATTACCTGGGAATAATTTACAAAGGGGGATTTATTGTTCCTGTTCTTATGACCTGTGTTCTTACACTTTTTGTATTCGTGTTTGAAAGAATTATTACCCTTTCAAGAGCAAAAGGTAAAGGCAGGTTGAATACTTTCGTACGTAATATTCAGACACTCCTTTCTGAAGATAAGATTGAAGAAGCTATGATTGCATGCGACAAACAGAAAGGATCTCTTGCAAACGTTATGAAAGCAGGTCTTTTACGTTACCGTGACCTCCAGAAAGACAAAGAACTTGAGAAGGACCAGAAGATCCTGTCAATTCAGAAATCTTTTGAAGAAGCTACAGCTCTTGAGCTGCCGATGCTCTCAAAGAATATGGTTATCTTTTCTACACTCGCATCAGTTTCAGTGCTGATCGGTCTTATCGGAACTGTTCTCGGAATGATCCGTGCATTCGCCGCTCTTGCTCAGTCTGGAGCTCCTGACGCACTTGCTCTTTCACAAGGTATTTCAGAAGCACTTGTGAACACAGCATTTGGTATCACAGGTTCGACACTTTCAATTCTTGCGTTCAACTATTTCTCATCCAACATTGACGCTTATACATTTAAGATTGACGAAGCTGGTTTCAGCCTGACACAGAACTTTGCAGCATCGCTGAAGAACGCTTAATCAGCGATTTATCATCTTTTGGTTAAATCTAATAACTAAAGCGAAAATGCCAAAGATTAAATTACCAACAAAGTCGCCACGCATTGACATGACGCCGATGGTTGACACCTTCGCTGTGATCCTTATATTCCTTATGTTAACAGCGCAGATGAGACAACCTGAACCCGCCACTGTTGATACTCCTTTTTCCATATCAGAGAAACCAACACCTGATTTCAATATGATGACCTTCCTGATATCACAGGACGATAAAGTCTTTCTGAACTTTGATAACGGACCCGACACCCTTCTTGCATTCAGACCAAAAGTTCTGCAGGAGATGGGAAAAAGGTACAATATTGAGTTCACACCTGTAGAGCTGCGAGAATTCCAGAAATATCCCGCATCCATCGGCGTTTCTATGCAAAATATGAAAGCATTTCTGAATACCCGCGATATGAATGAACGAAAAGCATTACAGGAGGGGGGTATCCCGATTGATTCAACAGACAATCAGCTGGCAAACTGGATAGTCGCAATTCGAACGGTGAATCCAAACGTTCAGGCCAGCTTAAAGGGAGACACAAAAACTGGATTCCCGATAGTCAAGAAGGTTTTGGATATACTTCAGGAAAGAAATGTTAACAGGTTTAATCTGATTACAAGCCTTGAGGCAACTAAAATAAACCTGAACGAAATACAACAGTGATATGGCAGAAATTATTCAAGAAGAAAAAGGAAAAAGCGGTGGTAAGAAGAGACCAAAAAAACATCTGCCGCATATTGACATGACCCCGATGGTGGACCTCATGATGCTGCTGATCACTTTCTTCATGCTGACTACGGCTTTCACCAAATCCAAAGTCATGGAGATTGTTTTACCTGAAAAGATCAAAGATCCTACCAAAACCGAGGCTCCCAGAATCCAGGCTAGCCGTACCCTGAATATAATATTGGGTCCGGAGGACAAGATCTACTACTATCCGGGAAGCGTAAAACCGGAGGAATACAATAATCTGCCCCCGGTAATGGAGACAGATTTTAGTCCCTCAGGTGTTCGTCAGCTGCTGCTTGACCGGAACAGAAGCCTTGCCAGGAGGATCGCTGAATTCAATGACCAGGTTATTTCAGGGAAAATCTCAATTTCACAGGATTCCGCCCGGAGTTTTGTCAGTAAAATGAAGACTGATGACGATACCGGTCCAATAGTGCTTATCAAAGCCTATAAGGAAGCCAATTACGGGAATTTCGTTGATATTCTCGATGAGATGAATATATGTGGGATAGCCCGCTATACGTTTGTTGATATTGCATGGTTTGAGGAAAAAATGGTGGAAATTGCAGCAGGAATTGCTCCCGGAGCCACCGCCTCCTCTACCAACTAATCCGTAAACCTTTAATGATATGGCAAAAAACACAATTAAAGCACCTTCTTTCGATGATATTGTATTCGAAAAAAGGAATAAGGAGTACGGAGCTTACAGACTACGTAAAAGATACAACAGGAATGTACTTATTTCACTTATTATCGGTGTAGTAATAATCAGCGTTGCTATAATTACCCCCTATTTAAATGCCAAAGCTGCAGAAAACAGGGCAAAACGTGCTGAAAGACAGGTTGAAATAAAAATGGAGAACCTGGATCAGCCCGCAGAACAGATAGCTCCGCCCCCACCGCCACCGCCTCCACCACAGGAAGCCGCTCAGCAAGCGAAATATGTACCTCCGGTTGTTGTTGACAGTGTGAAACCTGAGGATAATGTTCAGCTGATGACCGCTGATCAGGCTCAGATTGAAGTTCAGGATGAAGAGGTTGTTGAAATAGTTGAAGTAGCCAAGGAAGAAGTCCAGGAAGAAGAAGCTGAAGCAGAACCATTTGTGGTTGTAGAGGAAATGCCTATGTTTCCCGGTGGTGATGCCGCACTTCTTACATTTATTGCTGAAAATACCCAGTATCCTGAAGTGGCAAAAGAAAACAACATCCAGGGAAAGGTAATTGTCAGATTCTGTGTTACCTCAAAAGGTACCGTTGACAGGGTCTCCGTTCTTAAGGGCGTTGATCCTGAGCTTGATAAAGAAGCTATTAGAGTTGTACAGACACTTCCTTCGTTTAAACCAGGTAAACAGGGTGGAAAACCTGTTCCTGTATGGTACATGGTACCAATAAACTTTACTC
>CAZTDW010000270.1:0-5171 GCA_964611835.1 uncultured Rikenellaceae bacterium
GGCAGGAGTTGTAGAAATAAAGAATTTCAATAATTAAGATGTGTATAAAGAGTAGCTTTTTTATAGGGAAGGGGCAGGGGATGGGTTTCTTTGATTCATAAACTGAGTGGTCGCATCTTATACCGCACTAATTGTTAAAAGTCAGGGTTATTTAAGGAATACTTCAATCACCGGAATTTCTACCGGAGGCTTAAGTACGGGAAGCTGAAGAATGATATCATTCCCGTTTCCCTCGTTGCCTTTTCTGTAACGTATTTCAGAAGCATCATGAAGGAACTGGATATAACTTATCTTGTCCGCCATAGCAGGCAAGGTTAGGCTGCCCATCGGATATGCAAGCAGGTGGATGAATAACCTTTTTGTACCGGGATTATATGTAAGAACGCAGTTATCAGGAGCCTTGATGCCGGAAGGAGCTTCGGTACAGCCATAAACTGACCTGCTGTTGTATTTCATCCACTCCCCTATCGCCTTCAGTCTCTCCTGAGCCCTGTAGTCAAATGTTCCTCGTCCGGTAGGTCCGACATTCAAAAGAAGATTTCCTCCCTTGCTTACCGACTCGACAAGGAGTTCAATAAGCTGGGCCGGGCTTTTCCATGAGGTTTCGTCCCTGTGATAACCCCATGATCCGGAGAACGTCTGACAGGTCTCCCAGGGAATTCTTTTACCGTTGTACTCCGGCCATTTGGCCACTTTCACCTGCTCGGGTGTTGTAAAATCCCAGCCTCCTTCCACATCCTTAAGATCAAGCCTGTCATCGACAATAATTCCCGGCTGCAGGGATCTTGCTAGTTTTAGGAGCCCCTCTGAATCCCAGTCATTCCTGCCCTTTCCGTTCCTGCCCGGAAATGAGAAATCGAACCAGATGATGCTGATTTCACCGTAATTTGTGAGCAGTTCGCGCACCTGGTTCTTCATATATGCCCTGTACTTTGCCATATCCTTTCCCTTATTGAGCCGTGCATAGGTGGTATCATGCTCCTGCCTCTGGGGATGACGGCTGTCAATGGTGTAATCGGGATGATGCCAGTCGATAAGCGAATAGTAGAATCCGACCTTTAATCCCTCAGCCCTGAATGCTTCAACAAATTCCCTGATAATGTCGCGGCCCAGAGGAGTATTTGTTGACTTGTAATCGGTGTACTTTGAATCAAACAGGCAGAATCCCTCATGGTGTTTTGAAGTCAGAACCACATACTTCATTCCGGCTTCCTTTGCCATTCTGGCCCATTCCTTTGGATTGTACAGATCCGGATTGAAATTTTCAAAATACTTCTGATAATCTTCATTAGTCATTCTTTCATAGTTTTTCACCCATTCGTGACGCGCCGGTAACGCATAGAGCCCCCAGTGGATGAACATTCCGAACCGGGAGTCAGTCCACCACTTCATTCTTGCAGTTTTCTGAGCTTCTGTCTCCTTCGGCAGCTGAGCAAGGCTCATCTGTGAATTAATTAACATACAAAGAAACAGGATGGAAATTGTTAGAAGCTTGTTTTTCATATCGTTGATTATTAGTTATTGATTACCGGCATTAATATGACTCTTCAGGAATACCAGAAAGCCCGTTTTGATTTGAGATTTGAGATTTGTGATTTGAGATTTGTGATTTGAAATTTCGGGATTTTTGAAGTATCAAATAAAAATAAACAAAATCTCCGGATTTACAGTTATAGGTTTTTGTATTCTCTGAAGATTTTTAGCGGCAATTTTCCAAACTTAAGAGTTTATTACACAAAGGTCCGCAGAGAAGACACAGAGAGTCACTGAGATGTAGTATAAGAATGGGATCAGGAGGTCAATATTGAATCTACCAGTTTTTTCATACTTTCAAAATGAGAACCTTCCCAGTAAACCCTGCCACATCCCGGGCATTTCCAGAAATTGCTGTAATATTCCCTTGTTTTCGATTGCAGGTCACCCAGTACATCATTTTTGTCAACCCTGGTCAATGTATTATTACATTCCATACACCTGGTAAAGGGGTTTGCATTATTTCTCAGTTCAAATCTGCTGATAACTTCTTCCAGCTGTTTTTTCGGTTTTTGCGACCTGATCCAGTAACCATGTGTTACCTGTCTGTGCTTCAGGAGATTTCTATCTCTCGTCAGAATTATTCTTTTTTCCTGCAAAGAGATTGCAATTATTTCATTATCCCCGATATGTTCGTCAATCAAACAGTCAAATCCAAGAAGCCGAAGATATTTTGCTAATTTTCCAAGATGAACATCGAGGATGAACCGGGTGTTCCTTAGAGGCTTGGGTCTTAACCTGGTTGTGCTGCTGATATCAATGCTTTCAAATACGGGATAGACTGATATGATATCACCTTTTTTAAGTTTATATGAGAAATCAACCGGGTTGCTGTTCACTATTATCAGATCAACCTCTGTATGGGGTACCCCAAGAGATTCAATAGCGTCTTTTACTGAAGGAGTCCCTTTGAAAGAATAGGAAAATGATATCTTCTTCCTGTATAAGGGAAGAAAATCATTCAGTTCTTCATAAACCCTGAACCAAACCGGGTTATCATCCATGAAACTGCTCACACTATGAATAAATAGCTTCAGGCTTCACATAAGTCCTGTTTCAGAGCCTTTCAAAAAGTATCTCTTCAAGGTCTTCCTGTTCCAGCCTTACGGGATTGTTTTTTATCTCTGTCCTTATGCAGATCGATCCGATATCTTCCCCGGCTATACCATAACCAGCCAGTCTGGGAATATTAAATCTGCCGGTTATATCTGACAGAAAACGGATAAACCCGTCGATGAAATAGTCATCAGTCCCAGAATTTTCACCAAGAAACAGTTTTCCAAGTGAAGCATATTTCCTGAGCGCAGCCGGATTCACGTTTTTTTTGCGTAATTCCCTGACGTTTACCTCATTGGCCTTTGCCATCAGGGTGCCGCACAGAACTCCGTGAGGGATGTTGTACATTCCTCCCGCCGATGAGGCAAAGCCGTGGACAACACCCAATCCGGCATTGGCAAGGCAGATACCCGATGTCAGTGCTGCAAACGACATACCGCTCCTGGATTCAATCCTGCTTCCATCTTCAACGCATGAAACTAGTGAATCAGAAACAGCCATAAGTCCTTCCCATGCCAGGGCATCGGTATATTCATTTGCCTTGTCTGACAAATAAGCTTCCGCAAGCTGTGTAAAGCAGTCCATGCCGCTTGCCGCGGTTATATCCCGGGGGCATGTTAAAGTGAGTTCAGGATCTATCAGGGCTATATCAGGGACAAAATTATCGTGGCGCAGGGATTTTTTGAAACCATCTTTGCCTACATCAGATATAACAGCATTTTTCGTTGCTTCACTGCCTGTCCCGGCTGTTGTCGGAACAGCAATGAAAGGCAGTTTGGACCCTGGGTGCTCTCCGGTTCCGACACTTTCGAGATACTTCATGACCGGATCATTAACAGACATCATGGCGGATATTGCCTTTCCTGCATCAACAACGCTTCCTCCGCCGATTGAAACAACAGCATCAATGGGCATATTTCTGAATCTGCCAACAGCCTCATCAATAATTTCGGGGGAGGGCTCTTTAGTTACAGTTAATTGATGAAACTGTATTCCCACATCATTAAATGCCTGGAGAAGAACCTGATAATGCGCAGAATTGACGAATGGATCCCCTGCAGTAACAAGTATTGCATTCTTACCATAGGGTCTGATCAAGCCCGGCAGGAGTTTTAATTTACCAGGGCCGAAGAATATAAGCGGAAGCCTTGAAAAATTGAAAGCTTTTACCATGCTGATCTGTCCTGTGGTTCAATAATATTATACCTTACTCCTTTTCGCGGTTCTGCCATCATATCACTGACAGCATCCCTCCATTTCAGATAGTGTGCAGTATTTTTGTGCGCGGCAGCAGCTTCTTCCGATTCATATGCTTCATAAATCATGAATCTTGAAGTGTCATCTGACTGCTGCAAAAAGTCAAAACGAAGATTGCCAGGCTCTTTTACAGATTCTTTGTGGTTTGCCCGGGTTTCCTGAATAAATCTGTCTGCATATTCAGCTTTTACATTCACGTAAACACATGTAACTATCATAATGCTTTTTAAGGTAAAGTTAAATTATCCAGTATTATTTTCCAATCGGGATCGGGATGGTTTTCATACCAGCAATTAAAGACCTTTCAATATAAAAAAGTACAATCAGCCTTCTCTTGATAAACATAAAAGTGAGGATGACATGCAAGATATAGAGGCTGTATCATAAGATATTGAGATCTCACGGGAAAAAGCATTTATGTCTGACCGGAATAGGAGTCAGATTATTCTTCTCAAACAGACTCAGCCTTTAGATGATCACCTTTCCCATTTACTTTACAATCTCAATATCCTTTTTTTCCTTAAAGAAGAATATAAAGCAAATCAGGACTGCAACCGCAATATAGGCAGGCACGAACCAGATGTCGCGCCACTGATAAACCTGGCCCTCTGAATAATAAGTTGTCACAAAGCCCGACACCCAGGTACCTATAAACATTCCCAGTCCGTAGGTGACGAAGGTGAACAAACCCTGAGCGGCATTCTTGATCCTCTCGTTCGATTTCTTTTCGGTGTACATGTAACCTGTTACGAAGAAGAAATCATAGCATACACCATGAAGGATTATACCGGCGTAAAGCATCCAGAGATTGGGGCCCATATTGCCATATGCAAAGCAAATGTAGCGAAGCAGCCATGCAGTCATTCCAATTAGCAGCATTTTCTTTACACCTATCCTGTTGAACAGGAAAGGGATGGCCAGGATAAAAAGTGCTTCGGAAATCTGTCCGTACACCATTTTCCCTGCTGCATTTGGCATACCTGCCTGATTCAGGAACAGGTTGGCAAAGCCGAAGTAAAATGAGAGTGGAATGCAAACAAAAATTGCTGCCACAAAGAAGATCAGATAAGGTTTATCCCTGAAAAGGATGAAGGCATCAATTCCCATAATTGATCTGGCCGATGACGGAGTTTTAGCCTGCGGCGGAGTATCAGGAAGAACAAAGCTGTATATACCAAGCGCCAGTGACACAATGGCTGCCATGTAGAACGTTCCCGGAGTCTGTTCAATACCGAACAGTGCGATCATGAATCCTGATATTACCCAGCCTATGGTACCAAAAACCCTTATGACCGGGAACTGCCTGCCGGGGTCGGTCATCTGCC
>CAZTDW010000271.1:0-5158 GCA_964611835.1 uncultured Rikenellaceae bacterium
ATGGTTATCAATACCGGCTTGGACTGACCAGTTCATGTACGACAGTCTATTCTGAGCCAGCTGTTCTTACTGTTCACCATAACCCGGTTGCCGGATTTGAATTGGGAGATACAATTCATGCCTGTGGCGGAATACCTGTTACTATCGACGGAAATCCATCCGGTGGTTCAGGTTTCTACGAGCAGCACCGCTGGACTGGCGACATCGGCCCATTGAGTAACTATTTTATTCAGGCGCCTGAATTCTCATCGATGATCCCTGCCAGCTTCAACCTCAATTACAGGGTGACAGACAGTAACGGGTGTATTGGGTCAGGAGATGTTACGGTGTCTGTAGACAGCCCTGATGCCCTGTTTACACAGGATTTTGATGATGGCTGCAGCCCGCTTCGGGTGACTTTTGCGAAGGATGTTACTGAAGTCGCCAAATGGTGGTGGGATTTCGGTGACGGATCACCTGTTGATTCCGTAAATGCATCGCCTGAACATGTATTTACAAATTCATCGGACGGATCAATTGAATATTATACCGTGAAGCTCAGGGTGCAGTCTGACGGAGGCTGTTTCGACGAGTTCAGCTCATTGATAACAGTCTATCCGGGTGTCAGCGCTGCTTTCGTTCCGGTGGATACAATTATCTGCAGCGGCGATATTTTGAGGTTTACAGGCCGTCCGGGTGCATTAAGGTATTTCTGGGAATTCGGGGACGGAATCAGCGGATACTACTCAGATGTTGCATCACATCGTTATACAAACTATACAACAGGGCCTTTCAGCTATAATGTGAGGCTTACCACAACATCATTCTACCAATGCTTTGATGTACAGACAGCAAATGTCACCGTTATGCCGGTGCCGGTTCCCAGGTTTACGGCCACACCTGCATCACAGGTCTTTGTTGCTCCCGGCTCTTCCGTCACTTTCAGGAATGAAACAAATGAAGGAAATTGGACATGGTTGTGGAGATTCGGCGACGGGACCACATCCACCGAAAAGGATCCTGTACATGTTTATAATGATGTGGGTACATATTACATTACACTTGTTGCAGGAAACGGTATCTGCTCCGACAGCATAACGCATTTTATAAATATTACTCCTCCTGCACCCGTTGCACGGTTTGATACAATACCGTCAGGATGTGCACCTTTATATGTGGTAATTAATAATACAACTGTTAATGGCGATGTTCCGGGTACTACGTTCTATTGGGATTTCGGAGACGGTAGCACCTCCACGGCAAAGAATCCGACTTATACATATTTCACACCGGGTTCATACACTGTAAGGCTTATTGTTAACGGACCCGGAGGTCCATCCGATTACAGTCTTGCTGTTAATGCATATCCCTCGCCAAAGGCATATTTTGAAGTCGCCCCTCAGGTTGTTTATGTCAATGATGAAAGAGTGAGATGCTTCAATCTTACACAGGGTGGTGATACATGGTTGTGGGAATTCGGCGACGGAGATACATCAACTGTAAGAGAGCCTGTCCACAAGTATATGCAGGACGGAGTGTTTGACATTACTTTAACAGCATCTTCCAACAACGGATGCTCTGACAAGTATGTGTTGTCGCCGGCTGTAACCGTGCTTCCTGTGGGTGAGCTTCGTTATCCTTCAGTGTTCCGGCCAAATACAACCGGTCCGATCGAAAGGACGGATCTTCCGTCGGGAGGAACTGAAGTCGATCAGTTCTTCTACCCCGCAATCAGGCAGCAGGTTCTTACCTATAAGCTGCAGATCTTCAACAGGTGGGGTGTTCTGATCTTTGAGAGCGACGACATCAACAGACCATGGAACGGATATTATCAGGAAAAGCTTGTCCCCCAGGGTGTTTATGTATGGCTCGCTGAGGGAAAATATGCTGACGGTAAACCATACAAACTGGCTGGTAATGTAACAGTACTTCATTGAGTTGGCACCTCAGCTTGGCCTATCCTTAAATCCCTTTACCGGGTTTTCCTCTCCCTAAATCCCCCGCTATGGCGGGGCAGGCTCTCCCCCTGGTGGGAGGGACTTTAAGAACACGATCATGAATATGCTGCTGTACTTGAAAGATTTGGCATTAAAGTGGTAAGATTTACATTTGCCCTGGTTATGTGTAACCAGGAATATACTTTGAAATAAATAAAAAATTTATCACCGAACTATCGTCCCCCGCTCTCCTGGGAGCGGGGGATAAGAGGGGGTGAGGCGTATTTAGCCCCTGTCATTTTTGGAAAAAAGCAAAAAAATTTTTAAAATTTTTTGCTTTTTTCTTGTTTCTGGCCCCGAAGGTTTTTAATATTGTTTCTGCAATACAGTTTTGAGGGTAGTGGGAGAGGTCTGATCTGATGCTTGCATTGGTTTTGTAAGTGATGAAAAGGAATCTCCCTGAACAGGGAAGATAAGATTAGTCTGGTGTGAATTTGTGTCCGGAAACTGTATAGCATCATGTTTGACTCAAGGCATTTTTTTTGGAATAAAATATTGTCTAACTGCATTTAAAATTCCGTGCCTATGAAACAACACCAACTCCTTTAACCATGGGAATAGCAGCCATTCCCACCAGACCTCAGCAAGGCTGCAGAAAAAATAAC
Source organism: uncultured Rikenellaceae bacterium (assembly GCA_964611835.1). Taxonomy (GTDB): domain Bacteria; phylum Bacteroidota; class Bacteroidia; order Bacteroidales; family VadinHA17; genus LD21. The sequence goes on from CAZTDW010000271.1 coordinate 2,582, forward strand.
AGCAGGGCTTATAACCCGTATGTAAAATTTAATCATCAACTAAAATGAAAAAGATCATTTATGTAATGACAATCTGTGTGGTGTTCGCAGGTTGTGAAAAATATGACTCTATGCAGGTCAATCAGAAGATTAATAAGAGGGTGTTGAGCGGTTCTGAAACAATAATGAAGGAGAATCTTGACCAGGCAGCAATGATCCTTGCTGAAATCATGCAGGATGAATCGGTTATGAATGAGGTTTCTGTTCTTTACAATGAAGACAGGGCCTTTTACATGCTTTCTTTTGAAGATCTGTTTGATGAAACGAAAAGTACCGGCAATTCCTTCGGCAGCCTCAGGGAGCAGTTCCTGGGAAAATGCGATGCCATGGGATCAAAGGGGACCTGGCAGGACCTGGCCGGTTTCCTCGCAAAGAACGGTTCATATATCTACTGCCCCTATCCTTCAAGCTTTTATCCTAAAGGGACGAAATCGATGACTGTCGCCGCGCATCCTGTCGATAACGATGAGGAAGGGCCAGGCTACAGGTTTGAGGGAAAAAAGATGCTTCAGGTTACCGTAAATGAAGAATATGCCGACACCTGGCCGGTGATACTTATCATGCCGAGGGATGAAAAAGAGATCGAATATAAGGGCATTGATATTAAAGATCCAGAGGTTTCAAAAGGTGATCCTGTTTATGAGGTACGAATCGGAAAAGTAAGATGTGCTGATTACTGTGGTGGTTTGTTTGAGGGAGAATTGGAATTGAGGATTACAAGAGGTTATCCTGAATATAACCTTTATACAGGTCAGATTCACGCTACATTTTCAACAGCAATTCCGGTAAAATATCCAAAAGATTACGCGAAAGCTGCAATAAAGAATTGGACCGTATATTGCAATGGGGGTTGGTATAGTGTAAATATTCCCTGGGATTCAAACTGGAGAACAACAAAAATTCAACAGGCTATCTTAGTTTATGAGTATGATCAGGTTAAAGAATCATCTGTAAGTGCTACAGTAGGTTATAAACCAGAAGATTCAAATACTTCATTGGCGGTAACTGTAAAAACTACCTATAGTGGTGATTTCCTCGGAATTAATGAATGGGATCGAGATTGGTTTTTTGCCACAAATACAAATCCGGGTCCGTATGATGAAACCAAAGACGGGTTGACTGTACGTAGGACTTGTGCAGAATTTAAACTTACAACCCCTTCCAGGACTATTTATTAATAGTATTAAGTGATAATAGTAATTAATTAGCCGCAAAGAATAACAAGAAATTTATAAAAGATGAAATGTAGACTTTTAAATATCAATTTTACCTACTTCTCTCTTATAATACTTTAGTTTTCTTTGCGGCTATATAATCCTGCTAATCAGATGAATACAATTAACAAAGACATAGTAAAAATTTCTTTTGTTTTTATAGTTTTAAGTTGCTTTCGTAGTGTCAGCCATGGAGGTGAGCCACTTAATTTTTCTCTATCAACAAATTATTATTTGGACTTATCAGACACATATGGTGGTGGAAGTATGCTAGCTGTTGGATTTAAAATAGCTAAATCCTGGTATGGTCTCGATTTTAGTTTTGGTCATTTTCAATCACAATCTTTACATGTATTAAAGGTGCCAATTGAAGAAATAGAAGGCATTCTGGAAATCCCTATTGAAGAAATGACAATAATGCAGAATCTTTCTTTTTCAGGATTAATACAACCAATTCATAAAAATTGGATTGAAACAGATATACTTATTGGACTAATTTTCAATATGTCAAAATGTTTCTATAATAAAAGTGTGGATTACCAATATAGTATCCCTGACAATAAATTTGTTTATTTAATTAAAGATTACCAGCTCATTAAAGAAAATAGAATAGGCTACCATGTAGGTCTGAATATTTCATTTTATCCGATAGAGAAGATAGGTCTACAAATTAATACGCGATTGCAAGATCTGAATAATGGAGGTACTTTCTTTTTTGTAGGAGGCGGTATTTGTTTTAAAATTTAAAGTTTTATGAAATATACAACTCTTTTGTTTTGCTTCGGTTTTCTAATTTTCTGGGATGTTTGTTCTCAGGAAAAAAAAATTACTATAAGAACAGGTGCAGGCTATTATGCTGATGTTATGGGAATGTATAATGGTCCAATCATTTGGCTTGAAGGAGGGTATAGATTTAACACGGGATTCATTTTAAACGGAAGAATATCGGTCGCATCTATTGATTGGGAAATTAATAATGGCATTTTCAAAGGGTATAAAACTATCGCAGTAAGACAAATGGTAGATATTACATTTTCAAAACCAATAAAAATCTCTGGTAATAATTTTCTTGAACCCGCCCTAGGTTTTAAACTTAAACGTGAGTATCATTTACTCCCTGATGTTTCATTTGAGGAGACACCAGAACAATTATATCTATATACCCGCTACAGCGATATTTTTTATGAAATAGGTTTCACCATTTGTTTGGATTATTACCATCAATTCAGCAGCGGGTTTTACATGGGTTTGCGGGCCGACACCAATGTCATATGGGCCCTGGGATTTGAAGGGCTTACTTTTTCTCCACTGTTCGGATTCAGGT
>CAZTDW010000272.1:0-5155 GCA_964611835.1 uncultured Rikenellaceae bacterium
TCCTGACCGCGGGGATGACTCCTACCGGAGGGAGATCTTCATTTTTTACGATCAAGGGTGCGATATCATTTACCGGTAAAAACGGGCCGAAGATAGGATTTTAATTCGCAGGGAATAGGTATCCAATTTTTTCCGGGTTTGTCATCCGGGGGGGGGAAGATTAAGGGGTTGGAATAAGAACCGGGCAGGAGTGTCCGGTTTTTTTGTCACCTGATCCCACGGTCTGAAATCACCTTATCCCCCGGCCCCTTCTCCCATGAGAGAAGGGGAGAATTGAGTACATGGTTTTTAGGGTGGGGTATGAATCAAGAACCGTAGATCTGGGAGATCTCGCCTGTTTTTTTGTTTTTCAGGATCTTTTTTATGCTGCCGTCGGGCATGGTTTCTTCCTTGACAAGGATATGTTCATCGTCATAGTCCTGCAGGGAGCTTATCTTCTCAACCTTGTCGCGGCCGCGCCATACTTTCAGGTCAATGGGCTCCCATTTTTTTGATGCTGCCGACCTGTAGCAGGCGTCCATTATTTCATTCACTATATATCCGTCGTAAAAGGTTTCTGCAGGCAGAACTCCTTTTTCGAGTGATCCGAACATGTCGGTGAACATATCGGTATAGCCAAGCTCGGCCACCTCGTCGCCTACCGGGAAGAGCCATCCTTTTTCAGTCTCGGCTTTTTCTGCAACATATCCCCCTTTCCCTCCTGCCGAGAACATCTCAAAGCCTGTACGCAGGAAACCGTTTATCCAGATCGTCCCGTCAGTACCCATCACTTCATCGCGCAGGTCCATCCCGCCCCTGAAGGTCCAGCTAACCTCGAACTGGCCGATGGCGCCGTTCTCATATCTTACCCATCCGAGGGCATTGTCTTCTGCGTTTATGGGTTTGACAAGCGTGTCGGCCCAGCACATTGCCTCTACAGGCCTGATATCCTTTCCGATATAGTTCCTTGAGATCTCGATGCAATGGCATCCCATGTCGAGAAGCACTCCTCCTCCCGATATTTCGTTTGTCCAGAACCAGGCGCTGTGTGGTCCGGGATGCGTCTCCCTCGACCGCGCCCATGTCACCTGTCCGATAGCTCCCGACCGTACAGCCTTAATTGCTTTCATCGTTTTTGGCGGGTACACCAGGTCTTCGAGGTAGCCATGGATCACCCCGGCTTTCTCGACGAGTTCGAGCATCTCTATGGCTTCCGCGGCATTGCGTCCGAGGGGTTTTGTGCAGAACACATTTTTCCCGGCGGCAGCTGCAAGACGCACCGCTTCGAGGTGGAGGTTGTTGGGCAATCCTATTATGACGGCATCCACTTCGGGGTCATTTACCGCCTCATGCATTGAGGTGGTCCAGCGGGGTATTCCATGCTTCTGTGCGAAGGCCTTTCCGCGTCCTTCGCTGCGGGAATATATTATACTTACCGAGTCGCGGCCGCGATGGCTGTTGATCGAGTATGCATAGAAATCGCCGATGAAGCCGGCGCCGAGGATTGCTGCTTGGGGCATGGTGCTTGAATTAGGGTTTGAACAAATATAGGAAAAATGGTTGGATGATGAAAGAATGACGAAGGGACTTAGAGACGAAGAGACGAAGAGACGACGCCAGGGTTTCTGCGTTGATCTGCGTCCCGAGAATTCGGGATGCGGGAAACCGGTGGGTTCTAGGGTTCCAGGGTTCCAGGGTTCCAGGGTTCCAGGGTTCCAGGCTTTGCCCGCCGTAGCTGTGCGAAGGTGGGGTTCCAGAGTCCCTGGTGCGCCTTTGTGCTCCCGATAGCCATCGGGACCTTGGAGTACCTTTGTGGTTAAAAATAAAATGCTGAACCACAAAGGATCACAAAGGTTGGCACAAAGGGACACGAAGGACTTTTGATACAGCCCAGGCAAGATCAGTTAAACACTTCAGCATGAATGTGAACATGGAAATTAGCGAAACCGACGTCCATATTAAACATTTCCCCTGCAGGATTGTTAGGTGAATAGTAAACTGACATTAACCCGTTAAAACATATTATCATGGCAGATCTGAAAACAAAGTACATGGGGCTGGAGCTTAAAAATCCCGTGATCGTTGGTGCAAGCAACCTTGTTACCAATCCGCAGAACCTTAAAAAAATTGAAGAAGCGGGAGCTGCGGCCGTAGTGTACAAGTCACTCTTTGAAGAACAGATCCAGCTCGAGAACCTGGAGCTGTACGAGCGGACAACCGAATATGCAGAAAGACATGCCGAGATGGTTACCCTCTTCCCGAAAATTGAAAGGGAACATGAAGGTCCAGTCGACTACCTTGCAAATCTTAAAAAAGCAAAAGAGTCAGTATCAATACCGGTCTTCGCAAGCATCAATGCGGTCAATGATGACACATGGGTCGACTATGCCGTCAGGGCTGCGGGAACGGGCGTCGACGGACTGGAGCTTAATTTTTACAGTGTCCCGGAAAAGCTGAACGGCAGGCATGCTGAAATAGAAAAAAGCCAGCTCGAGACTTTCAAAAAAGTCAGATCTGCGGTCAAAATACCGGTAGCAGTCAAACTGAGCTCGTATTATACGAATCCTCTGAAAATAATATATGATCTCGACAAGGCAGGAGCCAACGGGCTTGTTCTGTTCAACCGCCTGTTCCAGCCCGACATCGATGTCGAGAACGAGCAGCACAGGTATCCCTTCAACCTGAGCAATGCAGAGGACAACAGGCTGCCGCTGCGGTTTGCCGGACTGCTGTACGGTAATACAAAGGCTTCTGTATGTGCAAATACGGGTATATTCAACGGTCATGATGTGGTGAAGATGCTGCTGGCGGGCGCCGATGCAGTGCAGGTGGTCAGCACTCTTTATCTTAACCAGATAAGTGTTATCGGGACGATGCTTCAGGATCTGGAGAAGTGGATGGATTCGAAGGGGTATGCCGGCATTGAAAGCTTCAGGGGGAAGCTTTCGCATAAGAGCACTTCGGACCAGACTGCTTATTACAGGGCGCAGTATTTTGATTTTCATATGAGTACGGCGGCGATACTGAGTAAATACAAGGTAATAAATTAATCCAGGTTGCTGGAATATTGCTCCCCCGCAGGCTGGCTCCTCTCTGTGGGTGGTATCAAAACCATATAAAGTGGATTAAAATACTTTGTGACCTTTGTGCCTACCTTTTTTATCCTTTGTGGTTCAATGATTAATGTTTAACCACCAAGGTACTCAAAGGTCCCGATGGCTATCGGGAGCACAAAGGTAACCGAAGGTCTCTTGATAAAGCCTCTTTAACGGTCGATCAGGTTATTGGAACTTTGGAACTTTTTTGTTTCCCGCATCCCGAATTCTCGGGACGCATATTCTCGCAGATATTGTCTATCCATCTTCGGTCATTGGTCATCAATAACCCACCCCAGCCCCACCACCACAAAGCCCCCCTGCAGGCTGGCTCCTTCGCTAAAATGATCCACCGGATCATTTCTTAACGCTCAGCCCCCCAGAGGGGATTTGTTTCCGTCACTTTCACATCTCTTCGTCCTAATCTTATTACTGGTTCAAATCACTTCATTTAACCTAAATGTAACATAAAATCAATTTTACCGTTTAATACCTGTGGTGAAAGTAAACGGGAAAAGGGTTTTATGAGAATTTTCAGCACGATCATAATATTATTTCTGGCCGCGTTAAACACTTTCGGACAAAACTGTTCGATCCTTTCAAAAGCCAATGACATAACCCCCGACAAGCTTTGCTCGCCGGTTACCGCCTCATGGAATGTGCGATACACGGGTGTGACCAATGCCGGAACTCCGGTGAGCATCAGGTACGACTGGGACAACGGGGTTGTTGTTACGGTACCCGCAATACAGGTTGGTCCGGGTATATTCGAGGCAACCGCCAACAACACCTATACTTCCCAGGGGGGCCGCTGCAACTACCATCCGCAGGCAACTCTTATTGTTAACGGGCAGGTGTGTACATCCTCCACACAGGAACAGATAGTTACCGTATGGGATGATGATGACCATAACGGCGGCGAGATGCATATCGATCCCGTGATATGGCCAATCTGTGTCGGTAATTCCGACAATGCTCAATTCCAGGATCTTACGCAGTTCAACTGTGTCCCCCCCCAGGAAAGGGACAATCCGAACGTAAATACCAGGTGGGTGCAATGGATTTACGGAACAGCCACCAATATGACAGGTATCCCTGTTACCGTTGGCGGATCGGCAAGGCCGAATGTTTATTATGGCAATGTTATCACTCTGCCCGGGCCTGTAACAGGATCTGGAGTATTGTCGGAAGTGATAAGCGTTGCAAACGACAAGCTGGTAAACCAGTTTTATGAGGTTACCCTTCGTAACTGGAACTATTGCAATCCCTATGATGACCCTGCAATTCCGGGTCCGCCTTTAAACGCTGCTGACGGTGACAATCCTCCTGTTGAAACCACGGCAAGGATCCTGATTGTCGCCTATCCCGATGCAACGATCAATCCGGTAGCTCCGATGTGTGCCAATGCACCGGCCGTCCTGCTTACAGCCCACGATGGAGGAGGGACCTGGTCGGGGCCCGGGGTAAGCGGAAGAAGGTTCTATCCCTCAGTTGCCGGACCAGGTGTTCACACAATCACATATAATATTACAAATGACAGCAACTGTTCCGATTCCGACACAGAAACGATAACAGTACTGCCCATCCCCGATGCGACAATAACTCCCACAGGTATCCTGTGCAACACCGATCCTCCTTTTAAGCTTACTGCTGCCGAGCCGGGAGGAACCTGGTCGGGTATGCCTCCTCCGGTACTGACCGGTGATATTTTTGATCCCGGTGCCGCAGGGCCCGGAAACTATACCATTCGCTACGACATCACGAAAGACGGCTGCAGCAATTCCGATGTGATAGTAATCACCGTGGCCACACCCGATGCAACGATTGATCCGGTGGATACCCTCTGCGTTAATAGTCAACCCATAACAATGACCGCCCACGATCTGGGGGGGATATGGATAGGAGACGGAATGGTGGGAAATGTTTTCTATCCTTCGATAGCAGGAGCTGGCGATCATGTGATAATCTACGATCTTAATAATCCTGACTGTACTGATTCCGATACGATAACCGTCACTGTCATGCCCATCCCTGATGTAAAAATTAATAGGGTCGGAACGGTATATATCAACACCCCCCCG
>CAZTDW010000273.1:0-5145 GCA_964611835.1 uncultured Rikenellaceae bacterium
TATAAATATCAGGAACTTACACGGACACACAGAGAAGCCACAGAAATTAAGCAGTTGGAAAGAGGTAAGGTAATCAAATCTGTAGGAAGCCGGTACAAAGTGCTACTGGCTTCCGGTCAGGTTGTTGAGTGTTTGCTCAGGGGGAAACTGCGTGTGAATGAGCTTAAAAACACAAACCCTGTTGCCGTGGGTGATAATGTTGAAGTCGAAATGTCAGGAACTTCCGTAACCGGATTCATCACCGGCCTTCTTGACAGGAAAAACTATATCCTCCGTAAAGCATCGAATCTCTCAAGACAGTCGCAGATAATAGCGGCCAATATTGATCAGGTTCTCCTGATGATAACGATTGTATTCCCTCAGACACCGGTTGAATTTGTAGACAGGTTTCTGATAACAGCTGAAGCATACCGGATTCCCGCAAGGCTTATCTTCAATAAGACAGATCTTTACGGAACAGAAGAACTCGAAAGGATGAAATATCTTATCAGAGTTTACACAAATATCGGATACCCGTGTCATAAACTTTCACTTTACAACGGATCAGGTCTCGACGAACTGACAGCTGTAATGAAAGACAAAATAAGCCTTATTTCAGGTAATTCGGGCGTAGGCAAAACAACCCTACTTAACCGGATCGATCCATCCCTTAACCTCAAGACGGAAGAAATATCAGATTTTCACAAACAGGGGAAGCATATTACAACTTTCCCGGAAATGTACCGTTTACCATTTGGTGGTTTTGTAATTGACACACCCGGGTTGAGAGGATTCGGTATCGCCGGCATGGAAAAGAATGAAATTTACCATTTTTTTCCTGAGATATTCAGAAAATCAAAAGATTGCAGATTCTATAACTGCCTTCATCTTGACGAACCCGGATGTGCCGTCAGGGAAGCGGTGGACAATGGAGAAATTGATTTTCTGAGATACAGGAGCTATCTCAATATAATGGCTGATGACAATTCCAAATACCGCTGATTAAAATGATAAAGGGAAAGGATTTATTTTATTCAGGCTGTCGAACATTATTTGGAAATGAAAAGGATATCATATGTGGTAATTGCAGCTCTGTGTCTTATAGTACTGGCAGGCGTATTGTTTTTTAAAAGTCTGTACAACAAGCAGATCAGCTATATCACAAACCTTCTCGACAGGGAAGTCCAAATTGCCGGAGCATCAGTAGACAAAACCAACAATGAATTTATCAGCGATTTAAACCAGATAGTATTCTCTGAGGATAATTCCGTCTTTTTTACCGATCCCTTACAACGGGCAAAAACCGAAGAAAAGATCAAGCTGTTCTTTTCAAAGTATGAAACCCTTGTAACAGGAATAAAACTCTATGACAGCAACCGGAACGAATTCACCCTGAAAAAGGATGAAACCGGCAATAACTGGCTCATTCAGAATTTCGTGCTCCATGTTCAGGGAGAGATCCTCTCAAGAGATGAACTGATTAAGGGCCCTAGAGGATACGAGTATTATCTCCCCATTTTAAAGAATGACAAGCCAATAGGTAATTTCGTTGTATCAATCGACTTTCAGAAATATTTCAGCGAACTGTTTTCCGGCTTCAATACAAGGGATTATCAGTGGCAATGGGTTATCAGTGATTCGGGTTCGGTTATTTACGATAATTCTGAAAGGGAAAGTAAATATTCACAGATTGACAGGCTTACACGCCTGATGGCAAACGGAACATCTGAAAACCTTATTCATTCATATGCCTCAGAAGGCAATCACAGAAAAATAGTCTCTTCTTTTTACTCTACACAGCTGCTGCAAAGGGAATTATGTCTGATATTTTCAGCTCCGGCAGATTTCTTCAGGAATTATATCCTGATAAGTTCCCTGCTGATGGCGTTGCTGGCCATTCTGCTGATCCTGTCTATAGTATGGTTCTTCCGGAAGCACATAAATTCGCTTATGAGGCAGATAGACAAGCTTAAAGCCTCGGAAGATATGTTGTTCAAAATGATTGACAAATTACCGGCAGGAGTAATAATCCATAACAGCAACAGGGAAATAATGCTGGCAAACAAAGCGGCTGCGGAACAGTTTTCATACAATGATGAAGCCGACATGAAAGGCCGGATTTATCCTGAAAATATATCTACTGATGAATCAAACTACTTCTCAAAAAATCTGGGAGGGACGTTTAGCCCCGAACAATTTGTCATTATCAGGAAAGAAATAGGTGAACTGATTCTTTTCAGGAATACTATTCCGGTGACATTTCAGGAAGAAGAAGCCGAACTTGAAATCCTGATTGATGTTACAATGATGGAATCGGCACGAAAGCAGGCAGCAAAAGCCAATACTGCAAAGTCGGAATTTCTGGCCAGGATGAGCTATGAAATAAGGACCCCGCTTAACGGAATAATAGGAATGTCGGATCTCCTGGCAAAGCATAAGCTTTCTGCTGAAGTCAGGGATATTGTAATCCTTCTGAGGCAGTCTGCGCTGGTCCTGCTCAATATTGTCAATGATATTCTTGATTTTTCAAAGATAGAATCAGGAAAAATGATACTTGATGAGATCCCGTTCAACCTGAGGGAAGAAATTTTGTACTGCTATGACCTGGCAAGGACAAACACCGATGAGAATCTTGTTAAAATCAATTGTTCAGTTGATGATGAGGTACCAGATAAATTGATCGGAGATCCATTCAGGCTCAGGCAGGTCCTTTCCAACCTTTTAAATCATTCGGTCGAGAACACAGCGAGCGGGCAGATCAGCCTTAAATGCAGCCTGGCTGAGAAACATAACGGTGTGATAATCTTACGCTTTGAGCTGGCAGATACGGGCAGGAACTTTGACAAGGCCACCATAAAAAAAATATTCGGCGACTATGTCAATATTGAATCAAAAGTTCATAGGGAGGATGACGGTTCAGGATTCGGGACAATTCTTGCAAGACAGTTGACGGAACTGATGGGAGGGGATTTTGAAGCTGAAAGTCCTTCTGGCCTCGACGGTGATAAAGGATTAAAATTGAATTTCACGGTTTCGCTTCATTTAAATGAAACGGTTGTCAAAAACCTTCATTTTGACGACGTTGCCTCTTTTAATGATATAAGGACCCTGGTGATCACAGGAGGCCATACCAAGGATGAGGAAACCCTCAATGCACTTCACAAGCTCGGCCTGACAATAACTATTACAACATATCAGAAATCAACCATAGGCCAGTTAAATGCAAATCTGTCTTTTCCTGATAAGAGATATCACCTTCTGGTAATTTTTGATGATGCTGAATTCAACGGATTTGAAGCTGCGCAGGACCTGTGGGACAACAATCTTTCCTCCCGGTTCATAACAATGATAATCAGCACAAACGATGTCAGGGGGAATCTGCTTAAATGCATAAACCTCGGAGTCGATCATTATATCGTCGGGCCTTTCGAGATCAGGGAACTATATGAGACTGTCAAATCGAATTTCAGTGAATTAGACAGACAATCGGTACTCAGGCAGAGTGAATCCGCAGGCAGCAATGTCAGGATCCTGATTGTTGAGGATAATAAAATGAATCAGAAAGTTCTGGGTACAATGCTCAAGAGCCTGGGCTATTCCTTTGATTTTGCCGATGACGGGTTTGCCGGACTGATACAGGCCAAAACCAGAAGATATGATGTAATATTTATGGACCTTTTAATGCCCGAAATGGATGGATTTGAATCTGCTCAGAAAATCCTTGAATATGACAATTCCCTGCTGATTGTGGCATTCACCGCCGACAATCTCCCCGATTCAAGAAGAAAGGCAGAAATGGCAGGGATAAGGGAATTTATTCCCAAACCGGTCCGCATTGATGACCTCAGGAAATTTTTCAAGAAGCATTTCTTCAAAAACTGATATTACATTTGCATGTCCTTTCCCTGAATCAGGAGAAATGGGAAACACTGGACCTCAATATACGGGCATGACTTTTCAATTAAGGCAAAAACTCGATGTCAATCAATTCCTTGCAAGGGCTGACAATACCCCTGTTGTGGATGTAAGGTCTCCGTCAGAATTCATGTCCGGACATATTCCGGGAGCTTACAACATTCCGCTTTTTAATGATGATCAAAGGAAAGCTGTCGGCATAAGATATAAGGAATGCGGACGTAATGATGCAATAATAGAGGGATTGAAGCTGTCGGGACCGTCATTCCACACAAAGCTTGAAAAGGCGCTGGAGATCACAAATGATAACAGGCTGCTTGTCCATTGCTGGAGGGGCGGAATGCGGTCAGAAGCCATGGCCTGGCTTTTTTCACTGGCAGGCATAAAGGCTGATGTCCTTGAAGGAGGATATAAGGCATACCGGCAGCATGTCCTGAACAGCTTTACCGGAGATAAAAAAATGATAATTCTGGGCGGCCTTACAGGAAGCGGAAAAACAGAGATCCTCAGGTACCTCAGGGATTCGGGTGAACAGGTCATAGATCTTGAAGGACTGGCAAATCACAAAGGCTCAGCATTCGGCTCTCTCGGTCAGATTCCCCAGCCCACTTCCGAACACTTTGCCAACCTTCTGTACGAGCAATGGAGAAGGACCGACAGCAATAAACCTTTATGGGTGGAAGATGAAAGCAAAAACATAGGAACCGTTTTCATGCCGGGCGAGTTTTACCTGAATATGCAGAAACAGCCGGCTGTTGTGCTTCTCATGGATCTCAAAACCCGTCTTCCAAGGCTGGTCAGCGAATATGCGGGATACCCGGTGGCTGACCTCATTTCTTCTGTAAAGAAAATATCCAGACGACTGGGTGGAGACAATTCCATGGAGGCCATATCGTCAATAGAAAAGGGCGATTTTGCCAAAGCTGCCGAAATAACACTGAAATATTATGATAAGGCTTATCTGTATGGTCTGAAAAAGAAATCCTCTGATAAAATAGTTTATATTGAATCAGATACGGCTGATATCAAAGTCAATGCTGAAAAGATACTCGAAGTGTCAGGAATCCTTCATGGATCCTGATCCACTCCCGATTTTGTCCTGTCTGCATCCACCCATTTGTAAACCTTATCAGACCTTCGGAGATAGTCTGATATTTTAACTGAACAGAATTCTCCCTTGAGAGCTTTCCCTGTAACCTTGAGATCAACGCGGATTTCATCCGCCTTATATTCGATCACACCTGTTGTCGG
>CAZTDW010000274.1:0-5120 GCA_964611835.1 uncultured Rikenellaceae bacterium
AACCTACAGCAAGCATAAGGTTGAAGGTGTAAATCATCCGTCTTCAGTATGGAAGATCAGCAACGAATATTCTGACCTGCCACTGAAACTGAGGCTTGAGCCGCTGATGTCGGTAAGACATTATAATGACCCTTCTGGTATTGATATTGCCGGCTTCAGCCATCCAGAGCTATTTATTAAGAAAGGAAATGCAGATGGCGTTGATGGCAGACTTGAGACTTCCAGTGAAAAACAGTCCGTTGCAGGAATCTCAGGAGTCTTTTCAGCATCCGTTTCGGGTGTGCCGGCCCGTGAGGGATTATGGCTTAAATTGGAGAAAAAGTTTGACCCCTGGCTTAATCTTTCGGATAACCAGGGGCTTGGTGTATGGGTTTTCGGAGATGGCAATGGCGAGCTCCTGAATATAAGGCTTGAAAGCCCCAGGCATTTATCGCATGGCGCAAGAGGAGATCATTTTATAAAAATTGATTTTACCGGATGGAAATATTTCGAGCTTGTTGAGATTGAATCATCAGAATTCAGCAATTATATCTGGCCTGATTCAGGATTTTACGTTTATGATTCCTTCCGGCATACCGTTCAGTTCAATAACATAGATAAGCTTCAGCTGTGGTACAACAACCTGCCCGCAGACAGGGAAACCAGATGCGTTCTGGGGCCCATCAGGGCATTGCCTCTTGTCCCTGTCAGTATCAATAATCCCGGGATTATGGTCAACGGGCAGAAAATCACTTTTCTGACCGCGATGAAGCCGGGGATGTATCTTGAATTCAGGGATGCTGATGATTGCAGTCTTTACGGGCCCAAAGGGGAATTTTTGCAGGATGTTAAAATTGAGGGTACGATACCCGTACTGAAGGCAGGAGAGAACGAGATTGCATTCTCATGCAGCGGAACTTCGGGAATCAATCCGCGTGTACAGGTAACCGTGATCACTGAAGGAAGCGGGTTGCTGAAATAAGAATATGCATGCCAATTAAATATTAAATAATGGATCTGTGTTGCTGGTTGCTTGTTGCCTGTTACTGGTTGCTCGTTGCTGGTGGTATGTTATCTGTTCATTTTTCTGAAAACCTTGTTTAATGGATCATTATTGATAATTTTATAATTCGTTTGATTTTTCAAATTATAATCTGATTAAATAAACAAAAGATGAAAAGACGGGAATTCCTGGAAAAATCAGTTGCAGGTTCGGCAGGCTTGATTGCCGGCGCCTCCGGCATTCTTATTCCGTCATGCAAGAGCCCCAATGAAAGGATCGTGCTTGCCCTTGTGGGAGCAGGGTCGAGAGGGCAGCAGACAATAATAAGTTGTTGCAGGGGGAATGAGAACGTATCAATAAAAACTGTCTGCGATGTGAATGATCTCAATTCTGCCCGGGCCGCTTCTGCTGTTGAAAAGGAGCTTGGATATAAGCCGGCCGTAACGCGGTATATGAAAGAGGTTTTTGACGACAGGGATGTCAATGCCGTATGGATATCAACTCCCGATCACTGGCATGCTCTGGCATCAGTATGGGCCTGCCAGGCAGGGAAGGATGTATATGTCGAGAAATGTCCGAGCCATTCAATATGGGAAGGCAGGAAAATGGTTGAAGCTGCGCGTAAATACAAACGTATAATTCAGGTAGGGTACCAGAACAGGAGCGGAGCTTATAATTTTGCTGCAAGGGACTATATTGCCGGCGGCAAGCTGGGGCAGGTTGTCCACATAAGGATCTATAACCTGCTTAATGGTAAAAAGTGGATGCCTCAGCCCGTGGCGGAAGTGCCTTCAACACTCGATTGGGACGCATGGCTGGGACCGGCCCCTTACACGGCATTCAACCCTGACAGACTGAACGGATGGCTCTTTTACTACGATTACTGCCCGGGCATTCTTGATGACGCCAGTCATCAGCTTGATCTCGTCAGGATGGTCATGGGCGATCCCGGTCATCCCCGCTCTGTTTACGGACAGGGAAGAAATCATGTATGGGAATCGGAACAGCCTACTCCCGAACTCCAGTCGGTAACTTACGACTTTGATAGGTTTACCCTTACCTGCGACAGCGGTAATGTGACGAACTACATGTCCAAAACGCCTGAAGAGATACGTATGGATCCGGCCCGTTTTCCGGAATGGAAAACAAATGCCGACAGGATTGAGATCTACGGGACCCTGGGATTAATGTTCCTCGGACGACAGGGCGGGGGATGGCAGGTTTACGGTCCAGGTGAAAAAATTGAAGCGCAGTCAGGCGGCATTCATTCCGACAGGGAACATCAGACAAATTTCATAGAATCAGTCCGGAACAGGAAGCAGCCCGGTAGCCCGATTGATAATGCACATAAAAGCGCGGTTCTGGTGCATCTTGCAAATATTGCGTGCAGGACGGGCAACCGGCAGCTTATTTTTGACGGTGAAAAGGAAAGCTTTATCGATAACGACGATGCAAATAAGCTTCTGAAGGATACTTACAGGGAAAACTATGAGGTCCCGGATAAGGTATAGGTAATTGAATATCTGAGATGTGAATGGATACCATAACTGATATTTTCAAAGGGTAAATATTAAAATCAAGGCAGAAATGGCAAGTGCAAATGATAAAGTAATACTGGCGCTGATCGGTGCCGGAGGCAGAGGTACCCAGGTCATACTGAGCATGCAGCAATGCCTGCCAGGGGTGGAGGTAAAATATGTCTGTGAGGTTGATGAGGAAAGAGGAGGCAGGGCAATAGATGAACTTGAAAAACAGCAGAATGTCAGGCCGAAGCGTATTGGTGACATGCGCGTCTCATTTGATGACAAAGACGTGGATGCAGTGGTGATCTGTACACCCGAGCACTGGCATGCCCTGGCGACGATACGTGCCTGCCAGGCAGGAAAAGATGTATATGTAGAGAAAAATATATCCCTGAACATACCGGAGGGAAGGAAAATGATAGAAGCAGCGGAAAAGTACGGTCGCATTGTTCAGTGCGGCTTTCAGAACCGCAGTGCCCCATATAACTTTTCAGCCAGGGATTATATTATGAGCGGGAAGCTAGGGAAAATTGCCCTCGTAAAAGCTTATTGCATGCTTCCGGGAAACAAGCCATGGATTTACAAGGAAGATACCCCTGTGCCGGAAGGCCTCGACTGGGATCAGTGGCTCGGACCTGCACCCAAAGTTCCTTATAATGTAAGCCGTCATAAGGGTTACAACGAATTCTGGGCATATTCATGCGGCCTGCCACTTGCCGATTGCTGTCATGTCATTGATCTGGCCCGGATGGTTATCGGCGATCCCGGCCATCCCGATTCAGTATATTGCGCAGGCGGCAGGGTGCTGTATGATGACAACAGGGATATTCCCGATAACCAGTCCATTACCTATGATTTCGGAGGTATACCCATGACGGTCGAAGCTTCCATTTATGGTGAATACCTTTCAAAGGCACCACCTGAAATACGTTACGGTAACCTGTTCCCAAACTGGCCTTTTAACAGCGACAGGATGGAAATTTACGGGACCGAGGGTATGATGTATCTCGGACGACATGGTGCCGGATGGCAGGTGCTTGGTAAAAACTCGGAAATCATTGCACAGGATTATGGCTACTTCCCCGATGAAGTTCATCAGCAGGATTTTATCAATTGCATCAAAACCAGAAAGAAGCCAAATTCGGATATACGCCAGAGTCACATGAGCGCTACCCTGGTTCATCTTGCAAACCTTTCCTACAGGGTAGGAAAGAAGCAGCTGTTTTTTGACGGGGATAATGAAAAAGTCATAAACTCGGAGGAGGCAAACAAAATATCAGAAGGTTACTACAGGCCGGGTTATGAAATCCCGGAATTAAGTTGAGAAATATATGGCTATTGACAGAAAACTTATAATGAGGGCTGTGAAATTATTCACAGCCTCTCTGGTTTTAATTGCGATCGTTGCTGCAATCACCGTGGCAAGAACCTGGGGACGTACTGAAATCCAGGTTGATATACATCAAAACAAGAAACTTATCCACCTTTCAACATTTGCCGAGCCTCCACAGTTTGCTATATGGCTCGAAGATCCGGTCACCAGGGATCTTAAAACAGTGTTTGTCACTCACAGGGTTGCCGTCGGCGACTGGGAAGGGAAAGCCAATGTGCCGGTTGCATTGCCGCAATGGTTCAGGATTTTCAGGGGAAATGAAAAGACTCCCGGACTTTCGGGAAAAGTTAAAGCACCCGAAATGGCCATATCAGGCGCAACCCCAAAGGAGGATTACTTCACGATACGGGTCGAGGTTGAACCGGAATCGAAATGGATTTGCTGGATTGAGATGAATCTCGCAGGCGATTTCAATGACGCCTTTCCGGAAATAGACACCCGGTCGCATATGGAGGACGAATTCAGCAATGGGCAGCCGGCACTGCTGTATAAGGCTGATATAGTCGCTGTTGAAAATTCGGAGTTTAAACCGGAACTTTTTGCTCAGTCGATATGGAACAGGGATACCGTATCCGTTGAACCTGTGAGCGACGGGATAACCACGGCAAAGAATGTTTTCGACACCATAAGGATCTCAGTGAACAAGCCAAAACCAAAACTGATAAACAAATACAGGATAAAGGATTTGTAGTTGCCGGATAATTGATTTGTCAGAACTGCATTAGGAATATCCTGAAAAGCTGATAAAGAGTATGAATTTAAAAATATCTGATCATGATTAAAAAAATTAAAAATCCGACAAGGAGACAGTTCCTTGCCAGGACCGGTGCCGGCGCAGCAGGGCTGGTTCTTGGGTTGAATGGACTGGAAGCAGGCAGTTATTCGAGGATAAAAGGTTCAAATGAAAAGATAAGGGTAGGATTTATCGGTGTCGGGAACCGCGGAACCCAGATGCTGCATACCTTCATGCCGATGCCTGACTGTGAAATAGCGGCATTGTGTGATGTTTATGAACCATACATTACCAGGGTATATGAAAAAGTGGATCCGCGTTACATAAGCACCCGTCCGGGGCAGATACCAAAGATGGGAGAAACGTTCCCCGCAAAGGTTGAAAGATACACCGATTACAGGAAACTCCTTGAGAATAAAAGTATTGATGCTGTTGTCATTTCGACTCCTGATCACTGGCATGCGCTTCAGACCATCCATTCTGTTCAGG
>CAZTDW010000275.1:0-5109 GCA_964611835.1 uncultured Rikenellaceae bacterium
TTATGGTGTGGCAACTCTTTCGGTTATAGTAAGGAATGTTCTTGAAAATCCTTCATGGTACACTTCCTATACACCATATCAGGCCGAGATTTCACAGGGAAGGCTGGAAGCCCTCCTGAATTTCCAGACGATGATAATCGAGATGACGGGTATGCAGATCGCAAACGCCTCACTGCTTGATGAATCGACTGCCGCGGCAGAAGCAATGATAATGATGTTCAATGCCCGTTCAAGGGAAGCCGTGAAATCGGGTATTAATAAATTCTTTGTAAGCAGTGACACCTTCCTTCAGACGCTTGATGTTATCGCCACCAGGGCTGAACCACTTGGTATTGAGCTGGTAACCGGAAAATTCGATGAGATAGTCATCGATAAATCATTCTTCGGGGCGTTTGTCCAGTATCCCGCAGCTTCAGGCCAGATTGAAGACTACCGGGATTTTGCCGGGAAGGTTCATGATGCCGGTGCCTTGCTGGGCGTTGCCACGGATTTGATGAGCCTGGCGATCCTTGTTCCCCCGGGTGAGTGGGGAGCTGATGTGGTGGTGGGATCAAATCAGCGCTTCGGATTGCCAATGAGCTTCGGCGGTCCGCACGCAGGATTCTTTGCAACAAGGGATGAGCTGAAACGGAGCATGCCCGGCAGAATTATCGGGGTCTCGGTGGATGCCCAGGGAAACCATGCACTAAGGATGGCGCTCCAGACCAGGGAACAGCATATCAAGCGTGAGAGGGCTACATCAAACATATGTACCGCCCAGGCACTGCTTGCAACAATGTCGGGCATGTATGCCCAGTATCACGGACCCGAAGGACTGAAGAACATTGCAACCCACATCGCAAGGGCAGCATGCACAATCAACGGTGTACTGAAGGATCTCGGATATAAGCAGGTGAATACCCGCTTTTTCGATACCCTCAGGATTGAGCTTGCCGATGGGTCCACCCTGGAAAAGATCAGGAACCTGGCACTGGAAAATAGTATCAACTTTCACTACCCGGGAGGAAACAATATAATGATCAGCACCGATGAGATTACGACTCTTGATGAAGTGAACCTGATCACTTCCATCTTTGCAAAAGCTGCAGGCAGGGAACCTGTTGCCTGCGGTTCATTCTGCAGCTGCCCTGTATCTGATGAGGTGTTTGCACGGAAATCGGAGTTTCTCAGGGCTTCCGTTTTTAACAGGTACCACAGCGAAACGGAAATGATGAGATATATAAAGATGCTGGAAAGAAAAGATTTCTCACTGACTCACAGCATGATATCGCTTGGCTCGTGTACTATGAAGCTGAATCCCGCAAGTTCGATGTTTGCCATGAGCTGGCCCGAATTCGGGAATATTCACCCGTTTGTGCCGGCAAGCCAGGCTGAAGGATACTATCAGGTGATGGAGGAGCTGGGTGAGGCACTGAAAGAAATTACAGGATTTTCAGCCATAACCTTCCAGCCAAATTCCGGAGCAGCCGGTGAATATACCGGCCTCCTTCTCATTCGGGAATATCATAAGAAAAGGGGAGAAGGAAACAGGAATGTCGTCCTTATCCCGTCCTCCGCTCATGGAACAAACCCTGCAAGCGCCGTAATGGCCGGTATGCAGGTTGTTGTGGTTGAATGCGACGAGAGGGGCAATATAAGCCTGAATGACCTGAAAACAAAAGCTGAGCAGAACAGCGACAACCTCGCCGGCTTTATGATCACCTATCCGTCAACCCATGGGGTTTTTGAGGAGTCGGTTACCGAAATGACCGGGATTATCCACAGCAATGGCGGATTGGTTTATATGGACGGAGCAAATATGAATGCACAGGTCGGACTTACAAATCCAGGATATATCGGAGCCGACGTGTGTCACCTGAACCTGCACAAGACCTTTGCAATACCGCATGGCGGAGGAGGACCGGGAATGGGGCCGGTACTTGTCAATGACAAGCTTGCTGAGTTCCTTCCATCACATCCCCTCGTTAATACGGGAGGCAATAATGGAATAAAAGCGGTAGCTTCAGCACCGTTCGGCAGCGGACACATACTGACCATATCGCATGCCTACATAAGAATGATGGGCCCTGAAGGCCTTACCCGGGCAACCATGCTGGCCATTCTGAATGCAAACTATATAGCAGCCTCACTTAAAGGATGGTACAAAACCCTTTATACCGGAGACGGGGGATTTGTTGCTCATGAGATGATCCTTGATTGCAGGAATTTCAAGACGGAAGCAGGGATTACCGAATCGGATATTGCAAAGCGTCTTATGGATTACGGATTTCATGCTCCCACCCTTTCATTTCCGGTACATGGAACCCTGATGGTCGAACCTACAGAGTCGGAGTCGCCACGTGAGCTGGACAGGTTTGTGGAAGCTATGAAATCAATATGGGAAGAGATCCGGGAAATAAAGGATGGCAGGGCTGACAGGGATGACAATGTGCTTCGTAATGCTCCCCATACATGCAGGGTTGCTGCAGCAGATAAATGGGACCATGTTTATGGAAGGGAAAAAGCCGCTTTCCCGCTCAGATGGGTAACGGAAAACAAGTTCTGGCCTTCGGTGGGAAGGATAGATGATGGTTACGGCGACAGGAACCTTGTCTGCACATGCGATCCAATCGACTCCTACAGGATGGAGACTCTGAAATTTTAATTAATCAAACCCTGCCTCTTTCCGGAAATTCGTAATGTATCTGGTTAAGGAAAGAACTTGCACAAAGAACCACTGAGTTCACACAGAGAGAAGCAGAAATTATGTTATGAATTTTAATAAAGATGAGAAACTCATCATGGAATGATCTTGTGGCATTGATTGACGGTAAAAAGCTGAATTACAGGCCTGCAGGTTTCATCATCGACAGCCCATGGATCCCGGGGTGGTATGGTATTTCAAAGCTTGATTATTATACCTCCGACACACTTTGGCTTGAATCGAATATTGAGGCAGCCCGACGGTTTCCGGAATTGTGGTTCATGCCGGGTTTCTGGCCGGAGTATGGGATGTGCACAGAACCCTCGGCATTTGGGTCGCGCATGGTCTTTACAGAGAAAAACCTTCCTCATGCCGGAAGAGTAATTTCTGATATTTCTGATGTCGACAGGTTATCTCAGCCTGATGTCAGGACCGACGGCATGCTACCATTTGTCATAAACAGGCTTAAAAACTGTGAGAAAGCCATCAGGAACGCTGATCACCAGGTTAGATTTGCCGTTTCCAGGGGACCTTTTAACATCGCGGGCTTCCTCATGGGAACCACTGAGTTTATGACAGCTGTTGCACTTGATCCGGAAAACACTCACCGGCTGCTGAAGAGGATCAATACTTTCATATGCGACTGGCTTTCATGGCAGAAGGAATGCTTCCCATCCATCGACGGCGTTCTTGTTCTGGATGATATTATAGGTTTTGTCGGGGAATCCGAATTCAGTGAATTTGTGATCCCATATTTTAAGAAGATCTTTGATTCAACAGGATCAAAGGTCAGGTTCCTTCATAATGATGCCGATGGACTGATTACTGCCGGAAACCTTTCCGGGATGGGGGTTAATATGTTCAATTTCTCATTTAATCATAAGATGGGGGAGATCCGCGAGCTTGCAGGTCCGGATGTATTGCTTGTGGGAAATATCCCCCCGCGGGATGTGCTGGCCGCCGGAACTGCTGAAGATGTAAGGGAAGCCGTCAACAGGGCTTTTGGTGAGATACAGGATCATGACCGGATAATATGGTCAGCGGGAGGAGGGATGCCGCCAGATGTAAACGATGGAAACATAGAGGCCTTTATTAATGCTGTAAAGGCATTGTAAAAAGTGCCTAAAGTGCCTAAAGTACTTCGAGTAGATGTGAATAAAACTTTAAGTATTCCACACTTTAGCTCACTCCAAACTTTTTTATAACTTTATTCTCTTTAAACTCAAAATAGTGTTAATTACTTAAAATAACCTGACAATGAGCAAGTATTTATCAATAATTCTGGCTGTCATGCTAATAGTATCATCTTGTGGTCCGGGAGGATCTAAAAAGCAGAAAAGTGAAGCTTTAAAAGTTGCTTCCGGGGGCAGTTATCCCGTTCAGCTTATGACCGTCGATCCGGGTCATTTCCATGCTGCCCTGGTGCAGAAATCAATGTTTCCCCAGGTTTCACCCGATGTGCATGTTTATGCGCCCGACGGGCCGGATGTACAGCAGCATCTCGACAGAATAGCATCATATAACAGCAGGCCGGCCGACCCGACCTCGTGGAATGAGATTGTTTACAAAGGCGATGATTTCTTTGAAAAAATGCTTTCTGAGAAGCCCGGCAATGCAGTCGTACTGTCAGGTAACAACAGGAAGAAAGCTGAATATATCCTGCGGTCGATAGAGGCAGGGCTTAACGTTTTGGCTGACAAACCTATGATAATATTCCCCGAAGACTTTCCCAGCCTTGAGAAAGCTTTTCAGGCAGCGGAACAGAAAGGCGTTCTTCTTTATGACATCATGACGGAAAGGTTCGAGATCACAACGATCCTTCAGAAGATGCTGTCGCAGAATGAGGCTGTCTTTGGTAAACTGACAACAGGATCGAAAAACGATCCGGCGGTATCGAAAATCAGCATACACCATTTCTCGAAGCTTGTCTCCGGATCACCTCTTATACGCCCGGCGTGGTTCTTCGATGTTGAACAGCAGGGCGACGGAATAGTTGATGTGACAACCCACCTTGTTGACATCATCCAGTGGGCCTGTTTCCCCGACCAGATTCTCAATCCTTCGGATGTGAACATGGCATCAGCAAGAAGATGGCCTACAGTTCTTACCAGGGACCAGTTCAAAGGTGTTACGGGATATGAGGATTTTCCCGATTTCCTGCAGAAGGATGTGAGGGATGGCAAACTGAATGTTTTTGCCAATGGTGAAATGGTATACCAGATTAAGGGTGTATGGGCAAAAGTATCCGTCGAGTGGCATTACCAGGCACCTCCCGGGGGAGGCGACACCCATTATTCCATTATGAAAGGGTCGGGCTGTGATCTTGTGATCAGGCAGGGGATGGATGAAAAATTCGTTCCTACCTTATATGTCGAGAATATCAAAGGCAGGGATATGGAGAGCTTCATGGCTGACCTCAGGGAGGT
>CAZTDW010000276.1:0-5080 GCA_964611835.1 uncultured Rikenellaceae bacterium
TTCAACCATTCAACCATTCAACCATTCAACCATTCAACCATTAAACCATTAAACCCTCCGTCACTGTGCAACAAAAATATAGGTAAGGGTTCCCCTCTGGGATTTTGGGGCATTGAAATCGGCACTGAACCTTGATCTCCTGGCTGAAGATAATGCAGTTTCAATCAGGCATTCCTCGGAAGTTGTACTCTCTCCGGCAACAATTGATGCATTGCTTACATTTCCTTTCTGATCGACCTCAATTATCAGTACTACCTTACCCGATCCCTGACATTTGTATATGGGGATCGGCAGAAAAGTATGGTTTCGTCCTGCCAGATCATAATAAATGCGGGTGGGACCGGCATAGTTGGCTGCCATTTTCTGAGATTCTTTTAGTTCTTCTTCCTCCTTCTTTAATCTATCTGCTTCATCCATGTCGTCGTTAAGGATGTTATCTTCAGTCGACTGGTATCCTGATCCGGGGTTGTCAATATAATTGTCCGTCCCCAGTTTTCCGCTCTGAATGAGCTCTTCCTTTACTTTGTCAATATAAGCGTCCCTGTCAATCTTTACATCGCTTCTGTTGGCCAGATTCCTTGCAATATTGAGCATCTCTGCGTCATCATGGAAGATGTTTTCGATAGATGTCATCGGAATCTCCCTGGGTTCTTCCCTGGGTTTAAGCTCTTCTTCATCGATCATTTCAAGTTCAAACTTTTGTACGGTCTCCTGCTTTACTTTCAGTGTATGAAGCTGAAATGACATGAAGATTATACCTGCAACCAGATGCAGTATCACAGTTCCCAGAATACCGACTATTTTCCCCTGATTTTTCCTCACCGTTTCTTTTTCTTCTTTGTTTTAACCTTTGTTCTGGCAGGCTTCTCGATCTTGTCATTCCTGAGCAGGCCTCCCTTTAGCCCATTGATGAACTTTGCCCAGGCAAAAGGATTCAGAAGATTATTTACAGGATACTGGTTACGGGTAGCCGTCATATTGAAATTCTGCTGCATGGCATATCGGTAGCCTGCCTCAGGAGTGATCTGGACATCCACCTGATTGGCTATTGCAGATCTGACGGACTCTATATTCTTGTTCATGTTTTCAATCTCAGGATCAATCGGGCTTGGAGATGTTATGTCCTTTATGAACTCACTGTAGCTTTTCCACGGCAAAACCACAACATTCTCTATCGGGATCGTATCCATACTCAGTACGATGTCAACATTAAAGCGCCTGCCTTCAAATGAAGACGGTATTATAACTATCTGTTTCTTAAAACCAAGAGCCTTGAATAATATTGTGTCGCCCGGCGTGCTTGTGATGGAATATATACCCGTATTCTCACTCAATACTCCCCTTTTTAGCCTGAAGGAGACCACGCCCACATTACTAAGTGCCCTGTTACCTTCATCTGTTATAATGCCGCTGACCTGGAAAAACCGTTCCCTCTGAACAGCCTGGCCCCTGGTGACAATAAAAAGGATAAGAAATAAAAATATTGTATTTAATAATCGTCTTGCCAACTCAAATTATGTAATTCCCTGACATTTTAACCTGCTGCCTGCAAAATAAACAATATTGAACGGAACGGTGAAACTTTTGCCATAATTTTAAATAAATTTCAAAATTAAACTTAATCTGATAATTTTACATCGGCTCAGTTTAATTGAAAATTCATATTATGCAAAAGCAACTGTTATTGGGTGACGAGGCGATTGCTCTGGGGGCATTGGATGCCGGCCTGAGTGGAATGTACGCGTATCCCGGCACCCCTTCAACCGAGATAATGGAGTTTATTCAGGCATCGGACGAGGCTATTGAACGGGCGATTCACAGGGAATGGTCGTCAAATGAAAAAACAGCAATGGAGGCCGCCCTTGGAATGTCGTATGCCGGAAAGCGTGCCATGGTTGCAATGAAGCATGTGGGTCTTAACGTCGCAGCCGATCCGTTCATAAACTCATCTGTCACCGGTGTCAACGGTGGGCTGGTTGTTGTGGCTGCAGACGATCCTTCCATGCATTCATCGCAGAACGAACAGGATTCACGTTTCTACGGTAAGTTCTCGTTCGTTCCTGTCTTTGAACCATCAAACCAGCAGGAAGCCTATGATATGATGTTTGATGCTTTTGAACTGTCTGAGAAATACAAAATTCCGGTACTTTTCCGGATCACAACCCGTCTTGCCCACTCGCGCTCGGCAGTGGCCAGACGTGAGCCGGAACCGCAGAAAAAACTCAGACTTCCTTCAGATCCCAGGCAATTTGTGCTGCTTCCCGCCATTGCAAGAAAAAAATACAAGGCTCTGCTGTCTGTCTATGAATCACTGAAATATGACAACAGATTATCCAGACATAATATTTTCAGGGATGACAGGAACAGAAAAATAGGCGTACTGGCATGCGGAATAGCATATAATTATTTTGCCGAAAATTTCCCCGGTGACGAGCCTGATCTTCCGTTTCTCAAGATCACAGCATACCCTTTTCCCAAAGAGCTAATCCTTGATCTGACATCACGCTGCGAGGAAGTGCTGGTCATCGAGGAAGGTTATCCTGTCGTTGAAGAGGCCCTGAGAGGCATCCTCGACAACAGTCTTAAGATCATGGGACGACTTGACGGCTCGCTGCCGCGCGACGGGGAGCTGAATCCGACACTGGTGGCCAAAGCCCTTGGAATGAACATCAGCAGGGGATATAAAGTGCCGGATATTGTAAGGTCAAGACCTCCTTCATTCTGCAAGGGATGCGGACACTCCGACACTTTCAATGCCGTGATTGAGGCTTTGAAGCCATTCAATGGTGAAGGTGTCTTTTCAGATATAGGATGCTACACCCTGGGAGCCCTCCCGCCATACAATATTATCAATTCATGTGTCGACATGGGCGCTTCGGTGACAATGGCAATTGGCGCCGCCGATGCAGGACTTTTCCCTTCAGTGGCGGTCATCGGCGACTCGACATTTACACATTCGGGCATGACCGGACTGCTTGATGCCGTAGTGAAGGACAGCCCCGTTACTGTAATCATCTCCGATAACTCGACAACGGGAATGACAGGAGGACAGAAATCGCAGGGAACCGGACGTCTGCGACAGATCTGCGAGGGACTTGGAGTTGAGCCCGGACATGTGAGGGAAATCGTTCCGCTGAGAAAGAACCACGAGGAAAACGTTCGTATCATGCAGGAAGAGTTCAGCTACAGGAAGGTATCTGTAATAATCTCCAGCAGGGAATGTATCCAGACTGCATCAAGGCGCAAAAAGGCCGAATCGCGGGAACCTGAAAACAAAGAATCTGAATAATGAAAAACGACATCATACTTTCGGGGGTGGGAGGACAGGGGATCCTCTCAATCGCCACCGTAATCGGACTGGCAGTGATAGAAAACGACCTTTACATCAAACAGGCGGAAGTCCATGGCATGAGCCAGAGGGGTGGCGATGTGCAATCGCATCTGCGGATCTCCGATAAACCTGTCCATTCCGATCTGATCCCATACGGGGAAGCTGATATTATTATTTCTGTCGAGCCTATGGAATCACTCAGATACCTTCCCTTGCTTTCACATAAGGGATGGCTGATAACGAATTCATCGCCTTTCATCAATATCCCCGACTATCCTCCGCTGGAAGAGATACTCAGGGAAATTAAAAAGCTCCCGAAGCATAAGATTGTGGATGCCGATGCCATTGCAAAAGAGGCCGGATCGGCAAAGGCGGGCAATATGGTTATCCTGGGTGCAGCCTCTCCCTTTATTAAAATGCCTTTTGAAAGCATCGAAAATGCTGTAAGGAAGCTTTTCAGCAGGAAAGGGGAGGAGATGGTGGAAATAAACCTGAAAGCCCTAAGGGCAGGCAGAATGCTATAATCAGTAATTAATTACGTAATTATCTCGTATTTAATTACGTAATTCCTCATTTGCCTGGTTAGAATCTGAACAATGCATTGACAAGGATCGCTTCAGAGACCTGCTTTCCTGAAAAATAAGGGTGGTTCCTCTGATAATTCAATGCCATCTTAATGTTCTGCGAAAAGCTGTATTGAAGTCCCGTGATCAGAAACACTCCGTCCTTCATGTAATTCCACTGCATGACATCATCAGGCATCGTCCGCGAAGTTGAAAAATCATACCTTGCAAACACTTCGGTATTCCTGGCTACCGTTAGGGCTGCAGTTGCAGATAATCCCCATGCATGATGACCGGCAATGGTGTCAAGGTTTGATTTGTACGTTGCTTCAGCGCCAACAGCGACCGTTTTGGTCCTGTAGCCTATGAATCCGATGAACATGGGCTGCCAGACTTCCCTGACCCTTGCGATATCCGCATATAATCGTACAGACAGCTTGTTTCCCGGTGTAATATTGAGCCCGGCTGCTGCTCTCAGGCTGTTGTCAACCTGAACATTGTGATAGCCTTCTCCGTTCATCAGGGTCACGTCGGCCTTGAATACATCATTGAAACGGATGTCTGCCGCTATTCCAAGATCAGCCACGAATCCGTAGCCGTTGATCGACTGGAATGTGTTCGCAATATATCTTTTGCCCCAGAATTTCTGCTGAAATTCGAAAATCCTGGTGCTGGTGATTCCCATCGATATCTTAAGTTTCTCTGCCGCATAGGATAAAGAAGCTTCCCTGAAGTATGCATACCTGCGGATCCGGGAACCGTTTGCAAGATCATCCGGTGTGCCGATGTTGAGAATAACCGTTCCTGAAATCGAGCCCTCCGGCACATAATTGTATCCCAGATAGGCTCTGTTCAGCCCAAAGCCTGTAGTTCTGGATGAATCATTCAGGTTCAGATGAAAGTCGGTAAAAAGTTCAGCTATTGGTTTGCTTTTCTGTTCGGATGTCTGACTTTTCAGGGTATGTACTGCCAGCAATAAAAACAACGTTATCAGAAGTAGTTTATTCATGAATCGGAAATGGTATGTAACCTGAAGTTAACAGCCGGCCAAAATAATACATATTTGAGTAAAAGTGATTATGGAAGGTTTAAAATCCAAAAAGGTTCATACTCAGACAAGTTGATTCCTTAACTCTTTGCCTGTGTCTCCCAGTGATACCTTAACCCTTCCCCTGCCCCTTCCCTT
>CAZTDW010000277.1:0-5063 GCA_964611835.1 uncultured Rikenellaceae bacterium
ATATGGAAATTTACTGGGACCAGATCTTCTGGTCGGAATGCAGCACAGATATCCCGGTAAAAACAGTTGTCATGGATCCGGTTAAGGCAGACCTCCATTACAGAGGATTTTCAAAAGGATTCAGAAAAGGTGGCAGGTATGGTCCTCACTGGTTTGATTATTCAGAGGTCGACACAACATGGACGTGGAGGGATCTTACAGGTTATTACACGAGGTTCGGGGATGTACTGCCCCTGCTGACGGGTGTTGACAACAAGTATATTATAACCAATGCCGGGGACGAAACCTCGATTCAGTTCAGCACTGACGGTCTGCCTGATCCTCAGAAAGGGTGGAAGAGGGATTTCCTGATCAGGAGCGTGGGCTGGGTCAAGGATGGTGACATGAATACTGCTTACGGGAACACCGTTCTTCCTCTGCCGTTCCATGGCATGAAAAGTTACCCTCCCGGAGAAAATGATGTTTATCCCGATAATCCTGATCTTGAGAAATATAACCGCGAATACAATACCAGGAAGGTCAGTCGTGAAGACTATATGAGGGCTTTCAGGGACAAAAATTTCGGTCTGCAGGGAATCCTGAATTCTGAATAATTCGGGTATATTTGCAGCTTTTAATCCCCAGGATGAAACCTTCATGGTACATGAAACACAAAAGATAATGAAAATGATTCACGACCGAGCTTGCGAGTTCGACGAAGTCAATCATGAAGGTTCCACACGAACTGCTTATTATTCATTAATTTAGTTTTATTATTTCGTGTGAAAACAGCATTTACATCGTTAGCTTTAGCTGTGATCGCAGCAATATTGATTGCTGTGTTTATACCCAGGAAAAAATCACTTGTCTTTACTGATGTTACTCACCAGGCAGGAATAGATTTCCGGTACAACTTCGGAGACTATACCTATCAGAACATACTCGAAAGCAGCGGATCAGGAATAACAGTCTTTGATTACAATAACGACGGTTTGATGGACATCTTTATGATGAACGGAACATGGCTTGAAGGCATCTCCGATCCTGAGGGTATAGTATTTAAAGATACTCCCGACCGGCTGTATAAAAACAATGGTGACGGGACCTTCACCGAAGTTGCAGAGCAGGCCGGACTTGACGACAGAAACTGGAGTATGGCGGCAGCTGCAGCCGATTATGACAGAGACGGTGATGAAGACCTTTTCCTCCTGAACTATGGGCCAAATGTTTTTTTTCGAAACAACGGTGACGGGACATTTACGGATATCACAGATCAGACAGGTCTCGAAGGACCGGAAATGCTTAACGGCTTTGTGAAATGGAGTATCGGAGCTATATTTTTTGACTATAATGGCGATAAAAGACTTGACGTAATGGTGGGTAACTTCCTTGCATTTGATACAGCAATTGTTTCTCCGGTATCCCGTGAAGCACAGCCGCATCCTTCCCAATACAAGGGACAGGCTTCAATGTTGTATGAACATCAGCCTGACGGGACATTCCGTGATGTGACTGAGCAGGTTAACCTGTTTTATCCCGATTCCAAATGTATGGGGCTGACAGTGTTTGATTATGACAATGACGGAATTCTTGAGATCTTCCAGGCTAATGATCACCATTACAACTATATGTTCAAATATGTGGACGGGAAATACCAGGATATTGCAATATCAAGGGGTGTGGCATCGAACAGTGAGGGGGTTGGTACCGGTTCGATGCATGGTACCCTGGGCGATGTTGATGGTGACGGATTGCCTGACATGCTCGTGTCCGACCTCGATTACGGAGCACTTTACCGTAACCTGGGAACCGGATTTTTCCAGGATGTGACCTATTCAAGCGGTATTGCCGGACCTCTTGCGGGAAAAGGAACCTGGGGCGCTGCTCTTTTTGATTTTGACAACGACGGCGACCTCGACATTTTTGCGGCCAACGGAACTGCCGAAGAGCTGATTTTACAGTATCCCATTCTGCTTGAGAATGATGGCAAGGGGCATTTTACGGATGCCGGACGCCGGTATGGCGATTATTTTCTCACGCGGCGCTCAGGAAGAGGTATGGTGGAATGCGATTATGACAATGACGGAGATATCGATATCATCGTATCGCATGTTGATCTGATCGCAACACCTGTGCTTCTACGCAATGACGGTGGAAACAGGAACAACTGGCTTGGTCTGACCCTTAAGAGTCCGGAAGGCCTGGGTCCGGCTGTAAGTGCAAAAGTGACAGTTACATCAGGTTCGCATAAACAGGTGTTGATAAACCAATGGACCACCGGCTACCTTTCCAATAATGATCCCCGCCTTCATATGGGACTTGGTAAACACAGAAAGGTTGATTTGCTCGAAATTGCCTGGTCGGACGGGAAAACCGAGACTTACAGGAATATCAGGGCAAACCGCTATATCACCATAATGCAGGGCGAAGGAGTGGTGGAGTAGGGTTGGCTAAAATTATTTATAATCTGAACTTAATCATAAATAACCATGAACAATCAGTATGTTAACAAAGTCATAGACCTCACCAATCCTGAAAAGAATGTCATTTACAATATGACTAATGAGGAAGCGGTGGAAATTCTCAGAACGGGTGATTCTGATGCTATAAGGAAGATCGACGGACAGTTTGCGCTGGTTTCAGTTGACGGCAGGACAATAAAGATGGCCAGATCGATCGGACGTCCTGTCAGATATTTTATTGCAAAGAGGCCTGAGGGACCAAATCTGATCATAGCTGAAAGAATTGATACCATATACGAATACCTGAAGAAGGAGGGTCTCGATGACCAGTTCCATCCTTCATATACCAGGATGGCACCGGCCCATTATATCACCAGAATTGAGCTGCTGGGATGCCCTGATCCCAATCCTGAATACCTGCGCTTCTTCAAGCCGGAAAGAAATAAATATTCTTCGACCTCGCCCGATGAGCTGGGGAAGATATATATTGAAGCACTGTACGGGGAGATCAGAAAATGGCTGCAGCACCGTGCCACATCAGGACCTGTCGGAGTAACATTTTCAGCCGGGGTTGACAGCGGAAGCATTTTCCTTCTCACATATCATGCCCTGAGAGAACTCGGGGATAGCCCTTCACGTCTGAAAGCCTTTACACTCAGCATTGATGGTTCTGGAGAAGATCTGACCCAGGCACGGCATTTCCTTGACTCACTAGGGCTTGGATTATTCCTTGAGCCGGTTGAGTTGGATGTTTCAGCCATCGACTGGAAAAAAGCCGTAAAGATTGTTGAAGACTATAAACCACTAGATATTGAGTCAGCAACAATGAATTTGAACCTTCTTCAGGCTGTCAGATCAAGGTATCCGGAATGGAAATACATGATTGACGGTGACGGCGGCGATGAGAATCTGAAGGATTATCCCATTGAGGAAAATCCCGAGCTTACAATAAAAAGCGTACTGAACAACCTTATGCTTTATCATGAAGGATGGGGCGTCAATTCAATAAAGCATTCACTTACATATTCAGGGGGCCTCAGCCGGGGATATATGAGGACCTATGCACCCGCCAACACACTGGGATTTGAACTTTTCAGTCCGTACACCCTGCCAAACGTGATCGAGATCTCAGAGGGAATACCGTTCATCGATCTGACCGACTGGGATCATAAGAAACTCTACGATCTTAAGGGACAGATTGTTTCAGGTGGCGTAAAGGCTGTAACCGGACTAACCATGCCGGTCTTCCCGAAAAGACGCTTTCAGCACGGCGCTGTTTCTGAAGATGCATTCAGGAAGCTGTTTCCCGGAAAGGAAATAACATACCGGAAGGAGTTCCATTCACTTTATGAATGAACCTGATTTTGAAATAAACGACAGGTGGATCATCTCATGCCGTGGAAAGAAGAACACGGTTGATCCTTCAAAGCCATATTTTTACCTTTCCGAAAGGGAAAGGACAATCCAGGGTGTAGTTGAAGATACCAGCGTGGTCTTTATTACCAACCGTGAATGTCCTTACCGCTGTCTGATGTGCGACCTGTGGAAAAGCACAACAAATGACCCGGTTGCTCCGGGATTGGTGCCCGGTCAGATAGAATGGGCTTTGGGGAATCTTCCCCGGGCCAGGCATCTTAAACTGTATAACAGCGGCAGTTTTTTTGACCGGGGTGCAATCCCTGAGCCTGATCACAGGGAAATAGCCCGCATCATATCAGGATTCAGCAGTGTGGTGGTTGAGAGTCATCCACGGCATATTGATGACAGATGCCTTCATTTACGAGATATGCTTGCACCGCAATTGCATGTCGCCATGGGGCTTGAGACAGCTCATCCCGGAATACTGCGACGTCTCAACAAGAAAATGGACCTTCAGGATTTCGGCAGGGCGGCCCGGTTCCTGAAAAAGAATCAGATCCCGGTCAGGGCCTTTATACTTTTAAGGCCTCCATTTCTTTCCGAAGAGGAAGGAATTTACTGGGCCGGGAGATCAATAGATTTTGCATTTGATTCAGGTGCCGAGTGCTGCATAATTATACCTGTTCGGGCAGGAAACGGTGCGATGGATATTCTCGCTGACAGGGGATATTTTCATGCCCCTTCAATAAAGTCGTTGGAAAAGGTTGTTGAATACGGGTTAAGCCTGAGGGCAGGACGTGTATTTGCTGATCTCTGGGATATTGAAAAATTCTCTTCATGCATCGTCTGTGCTGATCAGAGGATAGAGCGCCTCGAGGTCATGAATTATTCCCAGGAAATAGTTCCTCCGGTACTATGTTCATGCTGATATATGCCTTTTAATTCCGGACTTGTGACGCTTGGTAAATTAATGCAGTTTTAATTTGTAACACACTGAAATTTAATGATAAAGAACTCAAAAAAATGGTTCTTACCGCACTAACGCATGTTTTTGCTTTATGCTCAGTATCAGAAAGGTTCAGACATAGACAAGTTGATCCCTTAACTCTTTGCCAGTGTCTCCCGGTGATACCTTAACCCATCCCCTGCCCCTTCCCTTTAGCAAAAAAAGGGAAGGGGGGAATCCTGCATATTATCAGCTTTTTGTCTTAAATGAACCGGACCATCCACCTCAATGACGAAAGAGGGGAAGAGTCATATTCT
>CAZTDW010000278.1:0-5042 GCA_964611835.1 uncultured Rikenellaceae bacterium
ACCATTTCACGGAAGATTTTACCGGCGATGATTACAGGAGTCTCCTTTCCGGATCAAACAGCGGAAGTCCTCATAATATTGCAGTTTATATCCATATCCCTTTCTGCAGGAAGATCTGCCATTACTGCGGATGCAATTCATGTCCTGCCGGTAATGGAGGGACGGTTTTACCATATATTCAGGCTCTGAAAAAGGAGATGAAACAGGTTATGGGCTATATCGACAAAAACCGGCCTGTTTCACAGATCCATTATGGAGGGGGAACTCCCAATTCAATCGACATCAGGTTTATTAGGGAGATAAATGACTATCTCCGCTCCGAATTCAGATTTATAAATGATCCGGAAATTGCTATCGAATGCAATCCTGCTTATCTTGATTTTGATTATGCCGACGGACTGCTGGATGCCGGATTTAACCGTTTCAGCCTGGGCATCCAGGATTTCAATGAGAATGTGCTCAGCCTCGTTAACAGGGACCCGGCATTGATCCATCCCTCTGAGATGCTGTCACATCTGAGGAAAAGGAATAAGGAAATAAAGCTCAATCTTGATTTCATTTATGGATTGCCTGGCCAGACGGTTGAGTCTTTCACCGAAACTGTCAGGGAGGCAGCGGAAATCCGGCCCGACAGGCTTGTAACCTTTTCCTATGCTCATGTGCCCTGGCTGAAAAAGCACCAGTCAATTCTTGAAAGGAAAGGCCTTCCCCTTCCGGAAGAAAAAATGAACATGTTCCTTTCTTCTTCCCGTCTTCTTTCTGAAAAAGGCTATATGCCCGTAGGCCTCGACCATTTTGTGCTTCCCGGGGATGATCTTTATAATGCACTCAAGGAACATAAGCTTCACAGGAATTTCATGGGCTACTGTACCCGTCGCACCACGGGCCAGGTTTATGCTTTCGGAGTCACCGGAATAAGCCAGCTCGAAAAAGGATACTCTCAGAATAGGAAGGATATTGCCGGGTATATAAAAGATGTTGAAGCAGGGTTCCTTCCCGTCGAAAAAGGCTGCCTGCTGACCAGGGAGCAGATGATCACCCGCGAGGTGATAACTGAAATCATGTGCAACAAGAGAATTGATCTTTCAGAAACAGCCGGAAAGGAAGGGATCTCCGTAAATGAACTGAAAAAGATCCTGGGATTCAGGAAAGAGAAATTCGATGATCTTGTAAATGACGGAATCGTTTCTCTACATAATGACCTGGTTGAAGTTACCGAATCTGGTTCTCTTTTTATCCGCAATGTGGCCGCATTGTTCGACCGGGATTATCAGGAAAAAAAACAAACCTATTCAAAAATTGTGTGAATCATGGACATGAACAGCCGTGAAATAATCATTCTGGGTGCCGGTCTTACTGGCCTTACGATGGGATTTTATCTTAAGAAAGCAGGAAAGGATTTCGTAATAATTGAAAAAGATGACAGGACGGGAGGCGTGATCAATACTCTTACGGAAAACGGATTTGTATATGAACAGGGCCCTAACACCGGCGTGCTGTCGACACCTGAAATTGCACAGCTTTTTGAGGATCTGAACGACCGTTGTTCACTTGAAACCGCCGGTCCGGGAGCAGGAAAAAGATATATACTCAAGAACGGGAAATGGAACGCATTGCCCTCAGGTCCGGTTTCTGCAGTAACAACACCGCTTTTTACCCTTAAGGACAAATTCCGGATACTGGGAGAGCCTTTCCGCAAGCCGGGTAATGATCCCGACGAAACCCTTTCCTCGATGGTGGTCCGAAGGCTCGGGAAGAGCTTCCTCGACTATGCGGTCGACCCGTTCGTTTCCGGAATTTATGCCGGCGATCCGGCTAAACTGATACCCAGGTTTGCCCTGCCTAAACTTTACGCTCTCGAACAGAACTACGGCAGCTTCATCAGGGGAGCAATTGCCAAAAGCCGCGAGCCCAGAACAGAGGCGATGAAGAAAGCCACAAAAGAGGTCTTTTCAGTCAGGGGCGGGTTAAGAAATCTTGTTGAAGCCCTTTCCGGGGCAGCCGGAAGGGAAAATATACTGACCTCATGCCGTGACATAGTCGTAAACCTTGATTCAGGCAACTACAATGTTACCTTCAGGAACGGATCCGGAGAATCCCGGCAGTTAACCGCACCTGTGGTTATAAGTACAATAGGAGCATACGGACTGCCTGATGTTTTTCCATTTATCCCTGCTGATCTGATGAGAAGGGTTTCTATCCTGAACTATGCAAAGATAGTCCAGGTAGCAGCCGGTTATCATTCCTGGCAGGGCAAAAAACTCGATGCTTTCGGAGGACTTGTTCCGTCACGGGAAAAAAGAGATATCCTCGGAATATTGTTCCCCTCTGCAATATTTACGGGGAGGGCTCCGGAAAAAGGCGCACTGCTTTCTGTCTTTCTCGGTGGCATAAAAAATCCCGGATATTTCAATAAAGGTGATGAAGAAATAACAGATACAGTACTGAATGAGATAAGGTCAACCCTATACTGTAAAAGCCAGCCCGATCTTATTAAGATAAACAGGTATCTCCACGCAATACCTCAGTACGACATAACCTCAGGCGACAGGCTTGAAAGTATTAAAATAATCCAGGAGAAGTTCCCGGGCCTTATCCTGGCGGGAAACCTGCGCGACGGGATCGGAATGGCCGACCGGGTGAAGCAGGCCGTAACAATTTCGGGTTTGTTGACCAGCTAAGCAAATAAAAATGGAGAAGGTCCTCTTAATAGTCAATACGGGTACTCCCGACTCTCCTTCAAAAAGAGATGTCAGGAAATATTTAACCGAATTTCTGAATGATCACCGGGTGATAAACCTTCCATGGATCTTAAGGAAGATCCTGGTAAACCTGATAATCATACCATTCAGGGTAAATTACTCGGCTGCACGATACGGTGAATTGTGGACAGAGAAGGAATCTCCACTTAAGATTTATCTTGAGAATCTTGTGGCGAAACTAAGCATAAAACTCGAAGGAAACTGCGAAGTTATAGGCGCCATGCGCTATGGAAACCCATCAATAATTGAGGCCATTAAATCCCTGAAAGGGAAAAATGTAAGGGAACTGATAATATTCCCGCTTTATCCTCAATATGCATCCTCTACTACAGGTTCATTATTTGAGGTTATCATGAAAGAAATCAGTGGATGGGAAATAGTTCCGGCTGTCAGATTTGTGGATCAGTATTACAGCCATCCGGCCTTTATCAATGCTTTTGCTTCATGTATCACCAAACACGATCCCGGAAGTTTTGATCATGTTCTTTTTTCATATCACAGTTTACCACTGAGTCAGATCAGGAATATTCATCCCCGGTACGATCCTGAACAATGCGAATGCATGAATGAGATACCAGATCATGGTGAATACTGCTACAAGGCTACATGCTACGCAACAACCCGCCTGCTGGCTTCCCGGCTGGATCTTAAAAGGGACTCTTACTCCACCTCCTTCCAGTCGCGGCTTACCAGGAACTGGCTGTCTCCTTTTACGGAAAAGGTACTTGAGGAGCTTCCGGGTAAGGACTGCAAAAACGTCCTGGTGATTGCGCCTTCATTCGTTGCGGATTGTCTTGAGACTTTAATTGAAATAAAGTCTGAATATGCCGAAATGTTCAAGAAGTCGGGCGGAGTCAGGCTGGAACTTGCCGGCAGCCTTAACGATAATGATGAATGGGTTGAAGCAATTATAAAGATTGCGGGATTGTCCTGATTTTTTCGGATGGTTTGCTGTTAATCGGTGAGGATTTTCCTACACGGGGCTGCTAATTTATAACAATAGTATTTCCGACACCAAGTTCAACGAAGTTTATTCCATAGGCATCCCTGATCATTTCAATCTGCTTTTTTCCGGTGCAATGTGTTGCACCGCATTTCACGACTCCCAGTGATTTCATCTCCTGAATAATTTTCTGCATCTCCTGTTCCGATTTTTCAAGAAGATGAAATCCTCCGGATACGAGGTATATGTTTTTACCGAATTTCGCTTTTATTTCTTTAAGCATCTCAATAATACCCGGATGGGAACAGCCTGTCATAACGACCAGCCCGTTTTTTGTATCCATTACCAGGCACTGTTCAGGAATAGGTCCGGAAAACTCTCCCGAACTGTAAAGGCCAGAACATATCCTTACAGGATCTTTTATCAGAAGAGGTTCGAGTCCGGATGCCCTGACTTCCTTTTTAAACTGATCTGAGAATGAATATGGGAATAACACCGGAATTCCTTTAGTGTTCCTTGCAATAAAAGGTAGTCCCTCCGTATGATCACCGTGCTCATGTGAAAGAACAACAATGTCTGTTTTTTTAACGTTCAGTCCCATTTTTCTGAAATTATTTTCAAAAATTTTCTGATCGGCACCGGTATCGAAAATTACATATTTTTCGAGCCCCTCAAGTGCAATAGAAAACCCCCAGCCGGTCTTTAATCCTTCAACTTTGGGATAATTATCATAAATAACCCTGATGGTAACTGGTTTTTCTATTCCGCTGTCGGATTGGATCCCTTTTAATCCTTCGGGATCCTGCATCACCTTGTATTCCTGGCCGGTTATACCGAAGCAGGATACCAGACTGCCAAGCGCTATCAGAATAAACCTGTATGGACTCATTTTGAGTGATTTTTTGATTAATACCAAAGATACGCCTTGATAAAACCAGAGTCAAGATTTTCAGGCAAAACCTTCGAGGCTGTATCAAAAGTCCTTTGTGCACCTTGGTGCCCCGATGAGCCATCGGGACCTTTGAGCACCTTCGTGGTTAAACATAAATCACTGAACCACAAATCCCGAGTACTCGGGAACAAAGGCAAGCACGAAGGCCTCCAGGGAATAAACAGCAGTTTATTACACTTTTGACGCAGCATCGCCCTGTCAGCTTGACGGAATTTTCAAAGCCATGATTCCTTCGTAAAAGAAGTATAATGCAAATCCCAGCAGGATAACCCCAAGGACCTGCATTGTGATCCTCCTGACTTTTAACAATTGGTGCGGTAAAAGAAACGCCCACTCAGTTTATGAATCTAAGAAACCCATCCCCTGCCCCTTCCCTTTTAAGAAG
>CAZTDW010000279.1:0-284 GCA_964611835.1 uncultured Rikenellaceae bacterium
ATGGATACCGCCCTTCTTTTCTTTGCCAATGAAGGCTATCATTCAACAACAATAAGCCAGATTGCAGGGAGTGCCGGTATATCAAAAGGCTTGATGTACAATTATTTTAAAAGCAAGGAAGATTTGCTCAAAGCCATTATCAGCAAATCGATTGCTGAAGTTTACAACTATTTTGATATTAACAGGGATGGTTATCTTTCTGAAGAGGAATTTGAATTCTTCATACGGAAAATATGCATTATGCTAAAGGAAAAGCGCACTTTCTGGCGTTTATTGATCCAGCT
>CAZTDW010000279.1:294-3946 GCA_964611835.1 uncultured Rikenellaceae bacterium
ATGAGGTTCGGGACCAGTTTCTTAAGTCATTTGTCGGATCCGATTCCATCACCAATATATATTTATCAGCCAATCCGGATCAACGAGCCGCGCAGATAATTAAGGCCATAAGGGATTATTTCTTCCGGAAAAAGGAAAAAATGGGTGTTGATTATGATCCGCTGGTTGAAATAAATCTGTTTATAATAAATCTCAAAGGTCTGGCTCTGACTGTCACCTATCTGGAAGATGACGATGAATGTCAGGGGAAGATAACTAACAGGATAATAGAATTGTTTAAATAACAGAAAATGAAACAAAATTTAAAAATTCCCCTGTTTCTGGTGATTCTGGCAAGCGCTGCGAATCCTGTCTTTTCGCAGGGGCTCACTGCCACTGATATTATCAGAAAGGCTGATGAAAAATATAACGGGGAGAAGAGCAGCTACAGCATAATGTCAATGACAATCGTTCGTCCAGCATGGCAGAGAACCATTGAAATAAAGAGCTGGAGCCTTGAAAGGGATTATGCTCTGGCGCTGATCACTGCCCCGCCCAAGGAAGCAGGGCAGGCATTTCTTAAGAGAGGTTCAGAAATGTGGAGCTGGAATCCTTCGATAAGCAGGCTTATAAAACTGCCTCCTTCCATGATGTCGCAGGGATGGATGGGGTCAGACTATACAAATGATGATATTTTAAGGGAATCATCCCTGGTAAATGATTATATGCATGAGATCATCGGTGAGGAAAAAATTGACGGCCTCCTGTGCTACAAAATTAATATGACTGCAAAACCCGATGCCTCAATAGTATGGGGCAAACAGATAAGATGGATTGAAAAGAAGGATTTCCTTGTGCTGAAAGTGGAGCTGTATGATGAAGACGGTTACCTGGTACGAACCGAAACAGGCTCAGATATCAAAATCATGGATGGAAGGACTATAACAACAAAAATTGTACTTGTACCTGAAGAAGATCCGGAAAACAAAACGATTCTTGAAATACGTGATATTAAGTTCAATCTGCCTGTCGGGGAGACCTTTTTTTCCCAGCAGAATATGAAAAGGGTTCGTTGACATAAGAAATATTATTATGAAAGAGGAATTCAAAATTGCGTGGAGAAATCTTTGGAGGAACCGGCGCAGGACGGTCATAACTGCAGCATCTGTGTTTTTTGCCGTGTTTTTTGCTGTCATTATGAGGTCGATCCAGCTGGGCTCCTATGATCACATGATAAACAATTTCATTGAGTCATTTACCGGACACCTTCAGGTTCAGCATGTTAAATACCATGATGATCCGCTGATCGATAACTCCTTCGAATATGATGATTCATTGATATCGGCAATTTCAGGTATTGATAAGGTCGTTTCAGTCACGCCTCACCTGGAATCCTTTTCTCTTGCCTCAAACGGGACACAGACAAAAGGGATCGCAGTAATAGGCATCGATCCGGAAAAGGAAAAGCATTTTTCCGACCCTGAAGCAAAGCTGGTAAAGTACAGGATAACCGGGGAAGCTGTGAAACGCATGGAAGACGAAGGCATAATTCCTTCAAAGGTCATGGATAAAGTGAAAAAAAACATTGGAAGATCGTATTCATCACCGGCAAGGATTGAAATGGAGCTGGAACTTTCTGATGAGGAAAGAACACAATATTTTAATGAGATACTGAAATGCACGGAATTCAAAAACGGATTTCTGTCGAGCGGCGACGAAGGTATCCTTGTATCTGACAAGCTTTCCGGATTTCTGAAGGTCGGGATCGGGGATTCGGTGATCCTTATGGGCCAGGGATATCACGGTATTTCTGCTACAGGAATTTTCCCTGTAAGGGGAATAATAAAAATGCCTTCCCCCGAGATTGATAACAAGCTGATTATAATGACAATTCCCACTGCCCAGAGACTATTTGACGTTGAAGGCAGAGTAACAGCACTGGTTGTTAACCTGAAAGACAAATCGGGCAGGACAATAAGAACTGCAAAGGAGAAGATCAACTCGCTCCTGCCTGATAAGGATACCTCGGCCAGAACATGGTACGAGCTTAATGAGGTATTGTATCAGCAGATACAGGGCGACAGCCAGAGTGGACAGATGATGCTTGCCGTTCTGTATTTTATCATTTTCTTCGGAATATTCGGAACCGTCCTGATGATGATTTCTGAAAGGAAAAGGGAATTCGGGGTTCTGGTGGCTATTGGGATGCAGAAGCGGAAGCTGAAGCGGATTGTAACAATCGAAATGATTTTGCTTGGAATAATTGGTCTTCTGAGCGGACTGCTGGCATCCACTCCGCTGATAATATACTTCAACCGTTATCCGGTATTGCTTAAGGGCGAACTCGGACAAATGATGGAAGACTGGGGTTGGGATGCTGTGATGCCCACTGCCTCCGTAGGGCCTTATTTCTACTGGCAGGCTGTGATCGTCGCATTCATGGTACTGCTGGCATCATTATACCCGTTGCGGAAAATAGGAAAGCTAAAGGAAATAGAAGCACTGAAAAGTTAAATACAGAACAGTTATGATATGGTCAATCGCCTGGAAGAATATTTGGCGTAACAAAAAGCGAAGCCTGGTAGTCATTGTTGCGGTTACCCTGGGCATTATTGCGGGAGTATTTCTTATTGGGTTTATTGAAGGCTGGAGCAGGCAGCGCCTTCACGACGCGGTTTACAACGAGGTGTCCCATATACAGATCCATAACAATGAATATCTTAAAAATGAGGAGACCCATCTTACTGTAATGAATCCTGATGAAATATTCTCCTATATTGATACCCTAAAAGAGGTGAAAAGCCGGGTCAGAAGGACAAAGATTATCGCTATGGCGAATACCCCATGGGCAAACACAGGCCTTGTACTGAATGGTATTGAACCCGAAAGGGAAAGACTGGTTACCGAAATATACAGGGAGATTGTTCCGCGGGGAGGCAGGTATATCGAGGGCGATAATCCTTCCGACATGCTGATAAGCGATAAAACCGCCGAACTGCTCAGGCTGAAGCATTTTGTGGTCACCGACAGCATCATTGAGGAGCTGAGACAGGAAAAAGTTCCGGAATCCGTTCTCGAAAAACTCGGCTCTCTCAAAGATGTTCGTTACAGGTCACCAAAGGACTTCAATGAAAACCTGAAGAAGGTACTGACCGGGAAAGAGTCGGACCTTTTTGGCTTCCTTATTAATGATAAAGCTCTTGATTACCGGATCAGGAACAGGGTTCAGGTCACTATTTCAGACAGGGATGGAAATCCGATCCAGGGGATCTTCAGGGTATGCGGCATCTACAAGACCACCAACACGGGATTTGATCAGTCTGCAGCTTTCGTGAATGCAGGGGAGCTTGCCCGGCTTTATGGAAGCGATGAGATCCTTGCCCATGAGGTTGCTGTTTTGCTTAATGACATTGATGATGCCGGCAGGGTAAAGGAAATACTTATCCCCTTAGCCGGTGACAATTCAGTCAGGACCTGGAAAGAACTGGCTCCTGATGCAGCCCTTATGAATGACTTCATGCTGATCTATTATTTATTATTCATAGGAATAATTATGCTCGCCCTGGCATTCGGGATAATCAATACCATGCTTATGGCTGTACTTGAAAGGACAAAGGAGCTGGGTATGCTTATGGCAATCGGAATGAACCGCAAAAGGATCTTTACGATGATC
>CAZTDW010000279.1:3956-4989 GCA_964611835.1 uncultured Rikenellaceae bacterium
TGCTGGAAACCATTCTCCTTACAATAGTGGGGGCGGCAGCCGGGATAGCTGCCGGGTGGACCATGACAGGCACCCTTGGAAAAACGGGGATCCATCTTAGCGGCTGGAAGGAGGGATTTGAAGCAATAGGTTTTGCCGCAACTGTGTATCCTGTTGTTACTCCCGGATTTATTGCACTAACCGCAATAATGGTGATAGTTACTGCAATAATTTCTTCTCTGTGGCCGGCAAGAAAGGCTTTGAAGCTGATTCCGGTTGAGGCACTGAGAACTGAGTGAAGTTATTTCGGATTGGCTTCGCCGAACTCGCCTTGCGGCTAGGTTGCGGAAGGCGGATTTCGGATTTTAATAAATCCGCAATCCGCAATCCGAAATCCGAAATGCAAAAATGGAAACTAATAAATTTTAAAATTAAGAGACATGAAAGTCCTGGAATTAAAAAAAGTACATAAGATCTACAATTCCTCTGAGGTGAAGGTTCAGGCTGTTAACGATGTGACCCTCGATTTCGAGAAAGCCGAATTCGCTGCCATAGTAGGACCTTCAGGTTCCGGAAAAACCACCCTTCTGAATCTTATCGGAGGCCTTGACATGCCGACATCGGGTGAAATAATTATCGGAGGCACCAACCTGTCAAAGCTAAAGCCATCACAGCTGATAGATTTCAGGCTTAACAACATAGGATTCGTTTTTCAGTCCTATAATCTTATTCCCGTACTTACGGCCAAAGAAAATGTTGAGTTTATTATGATACTTCAGAAATGGCCTGAGAACAAGAGGAATATACGGACAATAGAGCTGTTGAATGCTGTTGGCCTGGGCGACAGGATTAACAGCCGTCCTGCAAAACTTTCAGGAGGCCAGCAGCAAAGGGTAGCCGTGGCAAGGGCGCTGGCATCAAAACCCAAATTCATTCTGGCTGATGAACCTACTGCCAACCTCGATTCAAAGTCTGCAACCACACTTCTTGAAATAATGGAAAAACTGAACCTTGAGGAAAAGATAACTTTTATATTTTCAACCCATGATCCAAG
>CAZTDW010000280.1:0-4939 GCA_964611835.1 uncultured Rikenellaceae bacterium
AGTTATCTTTCCTTCATTAACCTAAACCTGATCGTAGAATTTGGCCGAACGGCCTATAAAGAAATCTTATATATTTTTGTGTTATTATTCCTTCCGGAAAATAACCTGCTATCAAAGAACAATCAATTTTTTTCTTTCTCTTTACACTATATAGACGTAAGTGGTTGCCCATTTGTTGCATGAACGATTGTTAATGTTATGTTAATTTTTTTTATTTTTTTTCTTAAAGAAAATCGCATCAGTCACAATTTTGTATAACTTTCGGCAGTTTAGGTAATTATGATCGGAAACCTCAAATACCGTTTTATGATGCAGCGCCTGGGACGCCGCCTTTATTGCTGCCTTATGTTCTATTCTACCCGGCCAGCAGGCCGGATCAGGTAATCCTCCAGATCTCAGTCATTATACTTTTTTTTACTTTTTACAGGATTATCCCGCAAGCATGCGGGATCTATATTTTGCCTTTTTACTTTTTACTTTTTACTTTTTACTTTTTACTTCCCATGCAAGCTCTCATATTCAGCGTAAAACGCTATTCAATACACGATGGTCCGGGAATAAGGGTCACTTTCTTTATGAAAGGCTGCCCTCTTGCATGCTGGTGGTGCCATAATCCTGAAGGATTATCAGGAGAACGGCAGACTATAGTTAACAGTAGAAAGTTGGGTAACCGGGAATTTGAAAGCACTGATACAGCCGGTGAGCTTTATGATGTGAGCAGAATTCTGCAGATACTCGACAGGGAACGGATTTTTATCGGACAGTCGAACGGGGGAGTTACTTTCTCAGGTGGAGAACCCATGATGCAGTATGAATTCCTGATTGAAGCGCTTAAGGCATGCAATGAAAACGGATATCATACGGCTGTCGATACATCAGGATATTCGTCTGTTGAAAACTTCAGGGCAGTCATGCCTTATACCAATCTTTTCCTTTTCGACATTAAGCATTTCGATGACTCAAAACATATTGAATATACGGGAGTCTCCAATATCGGAATTCTTGAGAACCTGCGCATGATCCTGAAGGAAGGGAAGGATGTTATGATTCGTGTGCCGGTTATTCCGGGGATTAACGATGATCCGGGAAATCTGCATTCTCTGAGGGAGATGCTGATAGAACTGAAATGTGACAATCTCAGGAAGATCAACCTTCTCCCTTATCACAGGATCGGAATGGCCAAATACAGGAAGTTCAATATTCCATTCAGGATGAAGGATACGGAACAGCCATCGCATGAGAGGATGAGGTATCTGAAGGAATATTTCTTGGAAACAGGGATACCGGTTAAGACAGGAGGTTGATTGAAAGCCTGTGATTACTCTTCCGGCCATATTGGTTTTACTTTAAATATGATATCAAAATGATATTAAAATGATATCATAACAACATCAAAAAGATATCAAAACAATATCAAAATGATATCATAATGATATCATTTGAACAAATAATTAACAAAAATTGATCTATGATCCTTTCTGAAAGAGTAAAAAAGCTTCGTGAGCAGAGCCTTAATGCGGTGGAGACGATATCGGCAGAAAGGGCTTTGCTGGTTACGCGATTCTGCAAAAGCGATGAAGCCCGTGAGATTTCAGCTCCTGTAAAAAGGGCGAAGGTATTTGAATACATTTTGAAGCACAAAGTTTTATGCATAAATGAAGGAGAGCTGATAGTCGGTGAGCGTGGTCCTGCCCCAAAGGCAGTTTCAACCT
Organism: uncultured Rikenellaceae bacterium; assembly: GCA_964611835.1. Taxonomy (GTDB): domain Bacteria; phylum Bacteroidota; class Bacteroidia; order Bacteroidales; family VadinHA17; genus LD21. The sequence goes on from CAZTDW010000280.1 coordinate 1,713, forward strand.
ACCCTGAAATATGTGTCCATTCAATCCGCGACCTTGAGATTCTTGACTCGAGGGAAAAGGTTTTCTTCAGGGTAAGCGAGGAAGTAAAGAAGATCTACAATGATGAAATAATTCCTTTCTGGCAAGGCAAAAGCAACCGCGACAGGATCATGGACCTGATGACTCAAGAATGGCTGGATGCCTATAATGCGGGTGTGTTCACTGAATTCCAGGAGCAGAGGGCTCCGGGGCATACCGTGCTTGGATATAAAATGTTCAGCACCGGATTTAATCAGCTTAAGAAGGAAATAAAAGAGAGCATTTCAGGGATTGATTTTCTTAATGACAGGGATGCTTTTGAGAAGTTGGAGGAGCTGAAGGCAATGGAAATTGCCTGCGATGCCATAATCATGTATGCAGGCCGTCATGCCGTTGAGCTGGAAAGGCTTGCTGCCCTGGAAAATGATGAGGTGAGAAAAGCCGAGCTGCTGGAGATGGCGAGTATATGCAGAAAGGTGCCGGCAGAAGCTCCTGAAACAGTTCATGAGATGCTTCAGCATTACTGGTTTATTCATCTGGGTGTTATCACCGAGCTTAATCCATGGGATTCCTTCAACCCGGGCCGACTCGACCAGCATCTTTACAATGTTTACAAAAAGGAAAAGGAATCGGGCAGCCTCTCAGATGAAAAGCTCTTTGATCTACTGGGCTGTTTCTGGATTAAGTTCAATAACCATCCCTCTCCTCCAAAGATCGGAATCACCGCCAATGAAAGCAACACATATACCGACTTCTGCCTTATAAATCTGGGAGGGGTCAGAAGTGACGGGTCAGATGCGGTGAATGATATGTCATACATCCTTCTGGATGTGATAAGGGAAATCCGGATCCTTCAGCCCAGTTCGATGGTGCAGATAAGTAAAAAAAGCCCCGACAGGTTCATTCATAAGGCCCTTGATATAATACGAACAGGATTCGGCCAGCCTTCCTGCTTCAACACTGAAGCTATCATCCAGGAGCTTCTGAGGCAGGGGAAGAATATTGTCGATGCCCGGAACGGAGGTGCTTCGGGATGTGTCGAATCAGGCGCTTTCGGTACAGAAGCCTATTGGCTTACAGGGTATTTCAATCTTGTAAAGATTCTTGAGATCACACTTAACAATGGCTACGACAGACGTACAGGGAAGCAAACGGGCCTGAAAACAGGATATTCATATGATCATAAAACGTTCGACGAGCTTGTTTCTGCCTTCCGTACCCAGGTGAATCACTTCGCGGATATTAAGATCCGTGGCAACAATGTCATCAGCAAGACCTTTGAGAATTACCTGCCGGTCCCCTTCCTGTCGCTTCTGGTCGAGGACTGTATCAGCAACGGAAAGGATTACAACTGCGGGGGTGCACGTTACAACACCACTTATATCCAGGGTGTCGGACTTGGGTCGATTACAGATTTCCTTACTTCAATCAGGTTCAATATCTATGAAAGGAAGAATTATTCATGGGATGTTCTTGTCAAAGCCCTTGAAGCCGATTTTGAGGGATATGAAAGCCTGAGATTCGATCTTGTGTACAACACGCCCAAATATGGCAACGATGATGATTATGCCGACTGTCAGGCTGTGACAGTGTTTGAAATTTTCTATGATGCGGTGAACGGAAGGCCGGCATCAAGGGGAGGAGTACACAGGATAAACATGCTTCCGACAACATCGCATGTGTATTTTGGCAGCGTGACAGGGGCAACGGCTGATGGACGCAAGGCATTTATGCCGCTCTCGGAAGGGATATCACCGAGTCAGGGAGCTGACAGCCAGGGACCTACCTCCGTGATAAGGTCGGCATCAAAGATTGATCACCTGCGTACGGGAGGGACCTTGCTGAACCAGAAGTTCTCACCCCGGTTTTTTGAGGATGAGGATAGTTATAACTGCCTTACTGCCCTGATAAGGAGTTACTTCAGTCTGGATGGCCACCATATTCAGTTCAATGTGGTCAATGCAGAGACCCTGCGTGATGCGCAGAAGCACCCCGAATTATACCGTGATCTGATAGTCAGGGTAGCAGGGTACAGCGATTATTTCAACGACCTCGGTGAGGATCTTCAGAATGAGATAATTCTGAGGACCGAGCATGGGGCCGAATGACCTCATCCTCCGGCCCCTTCTCCCAGGGGAGAAGGGGAGCAAGAACCAAATAATCATTCAGTCAGCTCCTGAAGGAGAGCGGTTGTGGTGAGGTTATTTCTTTTTATCCTTTACCTCATTGAACATTGCAGTGGCTGTGGCGACAATACCACCTACATCGGCAAGATTTGTCGGAAGTATGATCGTGTTGTTCTGTTTTGCAAGATTTGCAAATCCGGTAAGGTATTGTTCAGCCACGCGAAGATTGACTGCATTAAGTCCGTTTTCTTCCGAGATGGCCTGGGCAATTGCTCTTAAACCGTTTGCGGTGGCTGTTGCTACCTGCTCGATTTCTGATGCACGTCCCGCAGCCTCATTTATTCTCCTCTGTTTTTCACCTTCCGATCTTAGAATGAATTCCTGTCTGTCACCTTCTGCATTGTTGATCTTTGCCTGTTTTGTCCCTTCCGATTCGGCAATAACGGCTCTTTTTTCCCTTTCAGCCCTCATCTGTTTTTCCATAGCATCTTTTATGCTCTGAGGGGGGAAGATATTTTTCACCTCATACCGGGTCACCTTGACACCCCACGGCTCACTTGCTTTATCAACGGCTTCGACTATTGTCGCATTTATCGATTCACGTTCCTCAAAGGTCCTGTCGAGTTCGAGCTTCCCGATAACGCTTCTCATGGTGGTCTGTGCTATCTGTATCGAAGCAAAGCGGTAATTGTCGATACCGTATGATGCTTTCTGGGCATCCAGAACCTGCAGGTAGAGAATACCGTCTACTTCCACGGCAATATTATCGCGTGTAATACAGATCTGGGAAGCCACATCAATAGCCTGTTCCTTAAGAGTATGCCTGTATCTGATCTTGTCCACAAAAGGTATAAGTACCTGAAAACCGGCTGTAAATGTTGCCCTGTATTTCCCCAGTCTCTCGACGATGATAGCTGTTCTTTGAGGAACGACCTTCACCATCGATGAAATGAGTATGAAGGCAAGAAGAATTACACCAATCAGTATGAATGTTGTACTTGATGCTGCTGCTAATGTTAATGCTAGTGTCATTTTTGATTATTTTTTGGTTCAACGATTAATTTGAAGCTTTCTTTTTCCTTA
>CAZTDW010000281.1:0-4931 GCA_964611835.1 uncultured Rikenellaceae bacterium
TCATGGAGGTAATGATGCCCAGAAATCAATGGGAATAATCTGGGTGGCATTGATAGCCACCAATCAGGTTGCAAAAGATGCTCCTATTGATTTGTGGATTGTATTATCATGTCATGCAGCAATAGCTCTGGGAACATTGTTCGGAGGCTGGAGGATTGTAAAGACAATGGGGCAGAAGATCACAAAGCTTAAACCATTTGAAGGATTTTGTGCTGAGACCGCAGGGGCACTGACATTATTCATGGCTACAGGACTTGGTATTCCTGTAAGTACCACCCACACAATAACCGGTTCGATAATAGGCGTGGGAGCAACAAAACGGGCTTCTGCAGTTCAATGGGGGGTGACTACAAAGATTTTCTGGGCCTGGATTCTGACAATACCTGTTTCAGCCCTTATTGGAGCGGCAATTTTTTATATCCTTAATGCCATCATTTGAAATTTCTCAGGGTATTCCAATTTGTTAACCAATTGTCTGGGTTGTCCTCCGGATTATTACAAAAATGTAACAAAATAGTAATCATTTCGTCACACCTGCAGAGTCAAAGATTAGTACCTTGAATACGCCTTCCGGATTTGATACGGTCGTTAATTCCTGCTGGCAGTGTTTTGTATATGAACATATTATGAAAACCACATGATTTAAAATCATAGGAAAGCATGAAAAACAGATTCTCTAATATTTTTACCCCGAGATACTATTCGTTATTCCCCTGTCTTGAAAAAGATGCGGTTAACTTGCTGAATACAACCAGCCAGCTTAAGCTGTTGACAGACAATGACCAGTCTGACAGCAAGCTGAAGATAGCTGAAAGGATAAATGAGCTTAATATCCGTGGAAATATTATTACCAGGGAGACTTTTGACCTGCTGAACAGTCTGTTTATAATACCATTTGACCGGGAAGATATTAACTTGTTGCTGAACAAGATAGATGATCTGATGGATTCTCTGAATGAAACGGGTAAAATGATCCTATCTTTCAATCTCACTACCAAAATTCCGGTTTATATTGAGCTTACAGAAATACTTTACAGCATGGCCGCTGAAATCGGAGCATGCGTAAAAAACCTGAAAGATGTTCCGGGAAACAAGAAGAATATTATTATCAGTTGCGCCAGGATTGAAACCCTTTCAAAAAGTGCTGATGAAATAATCTTTACGGGTATAGCAGGCATCTTCAGTAATGGAGCTGATTTCACATACATGACAAGAAGCAAGAATTTTCTGGAACGAATAAGACAATGTATTGATGAAAGCCGGACGGTTGAGAGGATAATAAAGAAGATCCTGATAAAAGCTATTTAGAAGGCTGAAAAGTGGTTGGTCCGAGAGATATTTTATTTGGGCAGTGAAAAGAGGAACTCAGTGCCTCCGCCAACCCTGTTTCGCACAAGAATCTCTCCCTTATGCAGCAAAACAGCGTTTTTGACAATTGAAAGTCCAAGCCCTGTTCCTCCGCTTTTTCTTGACCTTCCTGCCTCGATCCTGTAAAATCTTTCGAAAACCCTGCCGATATGTTCCTGTGGAATCCCTATGCCATTGTCTGAAAAAGAAAAATGATAGAACTTTTTATCCTCGTTGTAAACAAGTATAAAAATGGAAGTGTTTTCTCCTGCATAGTTTATTGCATTTTCAATCAGATTTTGGAATATTGAGAGGATAAGTGACCTGTTTCCTTTTACGACCACCTCACTGCCGATGGTTGTATCAATATTCATTTTTCTTGTCTCAATGGCTGATTTGAAATTCTCCGTTACTTCCTTCACCACCTTCCTGATTTTCACCTTTTCAGGTTTAAACAGGGCTCCGGATTCCTCAATCTTGTTAAGTACCGAAATATCGTTTATCAGGCCGGTAAGCCTTTCGGTTTGTCCGAGGGCTTTTTCCAGAAAATACTTATGCTTCTTTGGTTCTATTTCAGAATTATTAAGAAGGGTTTCGATATAGCCCCTTATTGATGCAACAGGGGTCTTGAGCTCATGTGCAATGTTTGATGTAATTTGCTGCTTGATCAGTTTGCTTTTACCGGTCTTGGTTACATCGCTGAGAATTACCTCAAAACTTCTGTCATGAAAAATAACACATTGTATCCTGAAGAATCTACCGTCCTTTATTATCTGATATTCCATTTTTGGCAGCTCCGAGGGATTTATTTCAAGATTGGAATTTTTGTTTATGAAATCGTCCACGGAGGAAAATTCAGGTATCTCAAAGAAATTAGAAGAGAATATTTTCAAATCACCGGATATCATATTCATCTGCTGGATAAAATGATCATTGTTAAAAATGATCTCCCGGCGGGGTGAGAAAAATGCAACACCTTCATTCAAGGCATTAAGGTGATTGAATAACTTTTCTTTTTCATTGGCAAGCTCATTCTTGGCTGATAATAGGTTATTGTAGATTTCAAGGATTTGAGAACCAATAACGCCAAGTTCATTCTTTGGGAAGTCAGAAATAAATGGTTTTTCATCTCTGAGGCTTAATGCGAAATCCTTGAGTCGCGTAACTGATTCCCCGAATTTGTTTGTAACAATGAACAAGATGATTCCAATGAGTATAAAACTGGCAAGCATTATCAGCAGGAAGTTCAGATTTGCGCTTAGGAAACTGGCGACACTGACATCATATATCAATGCGGCCCGAATGTAGTGTCTTTGATAAAGCTTTGAGTAATAGTAATATTCTTTTCCGGTAGTGACTGATCTCCTTACCGCCGTGCCAAATTCAGATATTGAGGATTCCATTATTTCGGGACGGTTTTTATGATTACCCAATGTTTTGTAATCTTTTACAAAACTGTCATAAAGTAAAAGGCCGGATGTGTCAATGACTGATATGCGCAGATTTGGCTGCGGAAGAAGGATACTGAGAGAATCTATCTTCCCGTAATTGCCGGTCTTATATAAGGAATTAATGCTGACATAATTGTCGACGATCTTGGTTATATTATAAAGTTCATCATTAAGAGTTAAGACCCTGTATTGCTTTTCTCTCTTGAAAAGGTACGCGAGAATAAGCAGGGCGACGATCAAAAAGATTGCCGAATAGAATACAAGTAACTTATTCCTGAATTGGTTTTTAAGTCCGAACATGAAAAAAACTTTATCAGAATTCAAAGTAATATCCGAAACCGGTTTTATTCTTGAGATTTTTTCCGTAATGTCCAAGTTTTGCCCTTAGGCGTGTAATATTGACATCAACGGTTCGTTCAGTCACCACAACATCATTTCCCCAAACGGTTGTCAGTATGTCATCTCTTGTGAACACCTTTCCCTGATTTTCAAGAAGAAGCCTTAAAATTTCAAATTCCTTTTTTGTGAGTTCAATTTTTTCGTCTTTCAGGATAAGCCTTTTCCTGATAGTGTCCATTTCAATATCATCGTAGCTTATGATAGCCGGCATTCTGGCCTTTTCATTTTTTGATCGTTTCATGACAGCTTTCACCCGTGCTGTTAATTCGTTAACAGAGAATGGTTTCGCGATATAATCATCAGCTCCCAGACTGAATCCGGTAAGAATATCATTTTCGGTATCCTTGGCAGTCAGAAATATTACCGGGACATTCAGATTCATCTCTTTCCTCATCCTGTCAGCCAGCTTAAAGCCTGACATAGGGCCCATCATCACGTCGAGCAGAATCAGATCATAACTGCTAAGTGTCAGTTTTAAAGCGTCTTCAGCAGAATGAGCTATATCGGTATGGTAACCGGCATTGCCAAGATTGTACTGAAGAATTTCGCAAAGATCTTCTTCATCATCAACTACAAGGATCCGCTTTACTTTTGTATCCATACACAATAAATAAGTGATTTATGTTAATTCATTCCCATTATTGTAAAGTTAAACCCAATTTCCCAAAGTTGATTAACAGGGTTAAAAAAATCAAAACATAAAATGCCCGTCAAAACTGGTAGCTGCAGATTAACGGGCATTCACAATCAATTATGCACAAAACACCGACTTAAAATAAGGCATAACTCAGTTTTAAGTGGTATGTAATTCCCGGTTCAAGTTTCGTGAAAAACTGATCGGTTGGGTTGAACGATTTGAATACAGACTCCCTTTTGTCATTTAATATATTATCAATCTTGATCCCTATTTGTGTTCTTTTGTCTTTTCCAATGTTTTTACTTGCAGTGAGGTTGAGGCTATGGAATGGCAATGTATAAATATCAGGACGATCAGCAATACCTACATATTGAAGCGTTTTGCCCTGGACATTATAATAAAGACCTGCTTCAAAATCAGCCCAGAATCCTCTTTCACCTCCGAAGTAAGTTATACCGCTATTGATTATCCAGGGGGATTGCCCTGCCATTTCGCGGTATTTACTGATTTTCTGACCTGTTCGCGCATTTTCGATCCGTGAGTAATATTCAGTGAGGCTTAGTTCAATCCGGGACCTTGTAAATGACATGTTTGAAGAGATACTAAAATTCTTCAGATAACCACTGATCGATTCAAGATTCCGGCGGAACTCAACTTCAATACCCAGCACATTTCCGTCCCCTACGTTCCTGGGCTGGAAAGTTCCGGTCTGAGTCGCATACTGGACGATCTCTATTGGTTTATTAAAATATTTGTAAAATCCACTCAAAGAGATCATCTGACCATTTTTCTGGAACATCTCCCACCTGAGATCAACATTATGAATATTGGAACTGACAAGGTTGCCATTCCAATACTCTCTTCCTGCAACATCATCAGCATCACGAAACATTCCACCTACAAATGTCCTGCCGCTGATCGGATCGACAATCTCAGCGAAAGATAGTTCCTTGAATGAAGGTCTGGCAATAGTCTTGGCATAAGAGGCTCTTAGATTTTGGTTATTAGTAAGTTTGTATATAAGGTTGAAGGATGGGAAAATGCCTATGTCATCAATTACTTTATCATTATCAAGAACAATAGTACCAAGCTGATTC
>CAZTDW010000282.1:0-4888 GCA_964611835.1 uncultured Rikenellaceae bacterium
CTGGAAAAGGACAAGGAACCTGTCCAGAAAGACAGAAAAGTTGCAAGGAAAGACCTCGAGGCAAAGGATCTTCCTGAATCGGTGATTGCTGCTCTTGTTGAAGAAGAAGAGGAAGAGCCCGAGACAGAGGATGAATCAGCGATCGACGAACTGGAAGCCGATGAAGAGGTAACAGCTGATGTCGACGAGTCGGATGAGGAATAATAATATCTGGTGATCATTAAATAAACAAAGGAATAATATGGCTACAATAAGCGCTGCAGATGTTGCAAAATTGAGAAGGGTTACACTGGCAGGAATGATGGATTGCAAAAAGGCTCTTGAAGAATCAAACGGCGATTTTGACAAGGCTATTGAGATTATAAGAAAAAAAGGTCAGGCCGTTGCCAGTAAAAGAGCCGACCGTGAAGCTACCGAAGGAGTTGTCCTGGCAAAAACATCAGCTGACAGCAAATTTGGTGCAATGATCGTACTCAACAGCGAAACCGATTTTGTCGCAAAAAATGCCGAGTTCATTTCCCTTGCAGAAAAAATCATTGATACTGCATTGACAAGTACACCCGAAGATCTCGAAGCCTTAAAGGCCGCGAAGATGGATAACTCAACCGTTGCCGAAAAAGTTGTTGAATTTCTTGGAATAATCGGCGAAAAACTCGAGCTTTCATATTATTCTAAAATAGAAGCACCTCAGGTTCAGTCTTATATCCACCCCGGAAACCGCCTTGCAACTCTTGTTGGCTTTTCAAAAGCCGGAGTTGACGTACAGGTTTACAAGGATGTGGCAATGCAGGTGGCAGCAATGAACCCGGTATCGGTTAATAAGGATGATGTTCCTGAAAAGATTATTGCCCAGGAAATAGAGATCGGAAAAGAACAGGCAAGGCGTGATGGAAAACCTGAAGAAATGCTTGAAAAAATAGCTCAGGGAAAACTGAGCAAATTCTTCAAGGAAAGCACACTGCTTAACCAGGAGTTCATCAAAGACAGTAAAATTACTGTCAACCAGTACCTTCAATCTGTTGATAAAGCTCTGACCGTAACAGAATTTAAACGATTTACCCTTAACCTTTAAGAGTAAGTTCATAATTCAAAATCAGGAGGGTATCCCGTTGGGATACTCTCTTTTTTTTTTATTCAACGTCATATTTATTTTATAGCTTTGTTTAAAGTACCTGTAATAAACCAAATACTTACACCATGAAGACAAATATGGGTAATACCGACAAAATTGTCAGGACAATCATTGCCGCATTGTTTGCGGTGCTTTATTTGACCGGTGTGGTTGGCGGAACCTTAGGAATAATACTTCTGGTGCTGGCCGTAATTCTGCTTCTGACCAGCATAATAGGTTTCTGCCCCCTTTATACACCATTCGGATTTTCAACAAAAGGCAAGGAACCCGGCAAGAAATAGCATAACTTCCTTATCAGTTTAGCTTAAGCTTAAAGGTTTCCACGGAATGGCTCCCGACTTTGAAGGGAAATGATTTGGCTTTAAACTCAATTTTACTCCCTTCATATTCAATCATATTTGTCTTTTCTGCATCCTGGATGCCGAACCACGAGTTTATATTTATTTGTGTTTCACCCTGTCCGGTTTCGAAAAGCCTGATAATTGTTCCATTCTCATTCTCTGCTTTCTTTATAGCAGATATTGATATGTTTGGCTTATCAACCGAAAAAAAGCATGCTTCTTCCGGAAGAAAGCTTTTCATGGCCGGATCAGGATCAACTATTGCTATCATCTTTTCATTGGCCTGGCGCCCAAAATGATATCCGTTATGATAGCCAGGCTTGTGTGAGGTGAGGGAAAAATTATAATAATGATTGCCTGTCTGAAGATATTCATTACCCTCCCCGTGACAACTTCTCCTTGATGCGAGCATTATGGCCTGCAATGGCAGTGCTCCGTCCGCCAATCCTGTCGGATCAATATAATCAGCCACTGCTGTGCTGGTGCTCATGGTTACCCCAAAGTCAGCATCGCTCGCTCCTATCCAGTTTTCCACACCCCGCGGATGAACCTCGGAACAGTTTGTGGTGTACCTCTCTCCTGCAGCACCGGCAATTTCATCCTTGCCCACCTCCAGAACTCCGTATGGAACTTCATATGCAACCTGTCCATTTGCCATGTTCAACGGCAATATAAACCTGAATTCCCTGTATAAGACTCCTTCCCAGTTCAACAATGCAACATCAAAATCAATTTTCTTTATGCTTTTGTAAATCTTCACGCTGTTCTCAACAACTGCATTTCTTATGGGTTGCCTTATCTTAAAAGCTATATAGACAGGGCCATTTTCGGTTACTTTCCATTCGGGGGAATGCTTTGATACAATATCAAATCCTTCCATCTCAGTCTTCTGGATATCAGCAAATTCACCGGCACCATTCCCAACCGATTTCAGTGTAAATACATCCCCTCCGCCAATTTTTCCGGTTTTCAGCAACTCCTTTTTAAGCTCTTTGTCATAAATGCTCCTTATCACTCCGTTTTCAAACTGAACCGTGTAGAAGGGAGTCTCTACCGTTTTCCCGGAGGCAGAAAAAACTTCCATGTTTTTCTGTTCTGGTACCACGTAGTATGTCTTATAGCCGATTGAAGGAACTCCCCTGGCTATGAACACAGCACTTACCTTCCTCAGGCTGCCGTCGGGATATTTTAGAGTTTCATTGATCTGTAAAGGGACTTCTTCGCCTGAGCCATCCTTCATTTTTATGTTTCTGGCATCACCCGGGTCAAAACTGACTGTGAAAGAGACCGGATCATCCCGAAGCCACGACAGGCTGTTGAAAACAACAACCGGAATCCCCTTTGCCGGATCTGCCTTGATTTTTGAAGCTATACTTTTCATCGCTTCATTTGAAATGGACTTCGCTTCAGCCAGCGATTCCTCAAATTTTGCCAGGAAGATCGCATCAGTTGATTCGCCCCCTTTTCCTCCCCATCCGTGATCAGGATAAATCTTTGATTCCCAGGCACGGTTAAGACGTTCTTCAGGATATTTTCTGAACGATCCCTGAAGCAAGGCATCTATCGTGCAGAATTTCTCTGCAACGGTCATCATTATATCCCCTTCCCTTGATGCCGTCAGGGCCCATTCATGGGATGGCCCGTGAATATATAGCCAGACCGCGGGCCTTTCTCCTTTTATTGAAGGAAGTTCAACCGTCGACTTTGCAATCATTGAGATAAATTCAGGTGTTGTTGCAAGCCTGATTGCCGGAAGCTTCAGGGGTATCATTTTGCCTTTCTCATTACTGTAACTTTTAAGGTTGTTCCATTGCGCCATAAGGGCACTGTAATCTTTGGCCGGGCTCATATCCCAATCTGAAAGCACCGGGATCACAGGGGCTGTCCCCGGCTTTGTATTGTATCCGTTTGCCCAGTACATAGATTTTTGCGCAAGCATATCCGAAGCCTCGTTAAAACTTTTTCCCAGAGATAGAAAATCTTCTGCATAATGCCCCGGAGAATATGCATAAACAAATGAATTATCAGGGCTGTACCACTTGTATACTCCCTTTTCATGGCGCGACATTACCAGATTTCTGGTTCCCGATTTTGCCATTATCTGAGCCATTTGCATTGTTCTTCCCGGTACATCAGGATTCCAGTAGGTATCAGGGAAATAACCATCGAGGTTTTCCCTGACCCATCTGGCCCCCAGGTAAAACTGCCTGGCAAGAGACTCTCCGCTGTACATTTCCTCATACGGCATCTGGTAGGTTGACCCGCAGGTCAGCCTTCCGTCCTTGAGCATCTGTACAATAAGGCCTTTCGAATCCGGATGACGGCCAATATATTCCTTGATCATCAGTACATCCTCAATATCGAACCTGTAGCCGGGATCATTGACAGCTGCCTTCAGTAACGGGGTCATAAGCATTGTGTCACGCTCTATGATACATTTCTCAAGCAGATCCATCCATGCAAGGTCCTGATGGCTTGAGTTCAGCAGCAAAATCTCTCCATTGTTCAGTTTTGAAGCGGAAAGCCTTAATATGCTCTCCGCAGGTTTTGTGGCAAAACCTGATTCCTGGGACATTGCCTGCAAAAACGGCATCATACAAAGTACGATGCATACAATTTTATAATTTCTTTTTTCCATTTGGCTGAAAGTATTTCTATACCAAGTTAAGAAAAAATCAAAACAGAACTCAAAATTCAGGCTCTGACGGAAATAGTTAATAAATTAAAACCATTTTATTATTTTCGTTGTCTGAACCTGATCTGCCTCAGGGAAATGATCTCTCAGGCAGACTTTAAGAAATACAGAAAATGAAATACTCCAGGGTCCTACTTAAACTTAGCGGCGAATCGTTATCGGGGGAAGAAAATCATGGTTTAAGTGATCTTATCCTCGAAGAGTACGCCCGACAGGTGGTTGAAGTAGCCAATAGAGGATGCCAGGTTGCAATTGTTGCGGGAGGAGGGAATATTTTCCGTGGCCTTAGCGGAACCAGGTCGGGATTTGACAGGGTCAAGGGCGACCAGATGGGCATGCTGGCAACTGTGATAAACAGCCTGGCCCTTGAAAGCGCCATTACCAGACTGGGGGGAAAGGCAAAAGTTTTTACTTCGGTGAGGATGGAACCCGTGGGGGAATTTTATAACAGAGATAAAGTTATAGACTGTCTTAATGAGAATATTGTATGTATCCTTTCCGGTGGTACCGGCAATCCTTTTTTTACAACTGATACCGCATCAGCTCTCAGAGCTGTTGAAATAGGAGCTGATGTGCTGCTCAAAGGCACAAGGGTTGATGGAGTTTATGACTCCGATCCTGAAAAAAACAATAATGCCGTAAGATTTAAACAGATCTCCTTTGATGAGGCCATTGGAAGGAAGCTTAGGGTTATGGATTCGACGGCATTCACCATGTGCC
>CAZTDW010000283.1:0-4767 GCA_964611835.1 uncultured Rikenellaceae bacterium
CATTGTTCAACAATAACTGGAATGCTCTTTATGACAACCTCATGGTCCTTGACGACATGATCAAAAAGACTGATCCTGCCACAGGTGACGAGGAAAATCTGTATGCGCGCGGAGTTGCCCAGATCCTGACAGCTTATAATCTTGCAGTTCTGACCGATATGTGGGGCGAAGTTCCATGGAGCGAAGCTCTCAAGGGATCAGAGATCCTTCAGCCTACATATGATAAGCAGTCGGAGATCTATCCGAAGATCATGCAGTACCTCGATGATGGAATTGCATCGCTGAATGCCGCTACCAACATTTCAGTAGCTGGCGACTATATCTATGGAGGTTCTGCAGCAACCGCAAAGTCAAAATGGATCAAGGCTGCCAACTCTCTTAAAGCCCGTTACAGCCTGAGACTGACAAAGGTCGATCCCACATCTGCAACCAAGGCTCTTGCTGCAATACCAAACGGATTTGCCAGCAATGCCGACAATTTTGTCTTTGCAAAGTATGAAGAAACCGCTACCGGCGAAAACCCATGGTATCAGTTCCTTGCCGACAGAACACATCTTTCTGTAAGCACAACCCTTTTCAACATTATGCAGGACAGGAACGATCCCAGGATACCTGTTTATTTCCTCCAGGTAGACGGAGCATATAATCCTGCACCAAACGGTGAAGCTACAGAGTCACAGGGTGGAATCTATTCAACTTCCAGACTGACAGCTGAAGGCCGAACAGCAGCTACTCCTTTAATGACTTATCATGAACTGAAATTCATCGAGGCTGAAGCCAAATTCAGAACAGAAGATGCAACATGGCAGACATCCCTTCAGCAGGCTATTGCAGCTAATTTCCTGTTCCACAAGCTTACTGAAGACGATGCAAATGCTTACTTCACAGCCAGCGTGCTTCCTCTGCTCACAGCAGGAAATGAACTGAAGGAGATCCTAACTCAGAAGTACATTGCTTTCTATGAGTTTGAAGCAATTGAAGCATATAATGATTACAGGAGAGAGCCTTCATTCCTGACACTTAATAATCCTAACAACGAAACAGCAGGATTTGTCTGGAGGTTCCCGTACGCCACATCAGAATTCGCTTCCAACTCAGCAAACATACCTGCAGCCAATGTCTTTACAAACAAGACATGGTGGGCGGGTGGTACCGAATTCTAAGTTTTAAACAAAAAATCTGAAAGAGGAGGCTGTGGTTTAAACCAGCCTCCTTTTTTTTATGCCTTAAAATTGAACGGTAGTATAGTAATGCAGCTTTCAGGACAAACAACCATACAGGCTCCGCATCCGACGCACTTTTTTTCATCAACAACAGGATACATGTTAAGATAACCGGTTGCATGACAAAACTCAATGGCCCCATATTTACAGGATTCCCTGCATTTATTGCATTCTGAGTTATTAAGGAGCCTGCAGTCAGGGAGTGTTATCTCTGCACTCCCCATAAAAAGCTGCCCTTTTGCGTCCGGATCGAACAAAGCAATTGCTCCTGTCGGACATACCCTGCTGCAAAGATTACACTCTTCAAGACAATACCCGGGCCCGAATTTTACTTCAGGCGTCATGAATGACAACAGACCGGCCGGCATTGTATTGAACCCGATAATCCTGGTTGGGCATGCTTTAATGCAGCTCCCGCACCGGCAGCACAGACTGCTGAACAGATTTCTCCCGACAGATGCCGGCGGCAAAATTGTGTCATTAATAACAGAATTATATGATTTCCTGATCAATACCCCTGCAATCAGTCCGGAAAGTGACATTACTGCATAACGTCTTCCATGATTACAGACAATGTCACTTTCTTTATGCCCGCTGCCATCTTTTTTAAAAAGTGATCTTATTTCATACAAAATTATTTGTAATCCGCCAAGGGGACATATTTTCCTGCACCATAATCCGGGCAGGAACAAATTAATGACAAGAAGTAATAAAAAGCCTGAAAGGGCAATTATTGCCACAGCTTTGAATTTTACTGCGAAAACGGTCATAAATCCGTTGAGGACCGTCACCGGATCAAGATAAATGAAAAGAGGTATTCCTGCAATTGAAGCGGTAAGCGAGATCACTGCAATCCATTTCCCGATTTCCGGGATACGTTTATAAGTGTATTTTGTAATCTTATTTTTTCCCGCTGAATTATCGAGGAGCCAGCCAGCAGGGCACAAATTTGCGCAGAACCATCTTTTATGAATTATTACCGGGATCAGGATCAGAAGTGCGGCAATATTCATAAAAGCAAACGATCTGAGGGTTATTGCAGAATTCAGCATAATGAACGGACTGAGCCACAAATGAATTCCGGTAAGACCCTTCAGGAAGGTCAAAGGCAATGCAAGGATTAATGCTGTAAGCGCCGAAGCGGTTCTTAATCCTGATATTTTTGAAGGGATCTTCATCCAAGCCAGGCACCCTGTTCTGTGAGCAGATGTCTGAGCTTTCCTGTACTGATATTCCTGGGAAGATCATTATCCTTTACGGCCACTGCAGCAGCTGCACCGGCACCATGCCCTGTTACAAGGCAGGTGCCTATGATCCGGGTATCTTCAGCCAGTTCGCGTTCAAAACAGAAGCATCTGCCTGCCACCAGGAGATTGTCGGTTTTCCGGGGTATCAGTGACCGGTAAGGGATCTGCCAGAAGGGCCGTTCTTCTGTTGGTACTTTTTTCCCTTTGTACAGCATTGTCGTCCATGCTCCGCTAATCCCGATTACATCCCTGAATGACCTGAATGTCATTGTGTCTTCGAGAGTCAGCCGGTATTCGCCATCAAGGATTCTTGACATCCTGACTCCAAGCTGGGAAGCCGTATCAAGGAGAAAAACTTTTTCATAGCCGGGTGTCTTTCTTAATTTCTGAACATTTTCCCATATTTCCCTTCGGTAATCCATTTGAAGTGCCGACAGATTTTCCACATCAAGTGCATCCTGATTTTCCCTGCCCCACATATTGACCCATTTCACTCCGGGAAGAGGTGTAGGTCCTCCCGTATCAAGCTCAACGTATCCCGGACTGTTTTTGTCTATCCTGTCGGTGTTGCCAAGCCGGTGGACCAGTCCGACAGCATAATTCATTGTGTCATAACCATCACCTGCAAGATGGAAAATGTCGCCATCACCTGTACAGTCTATCACAACTTTTGCCAGTATGGCCTGCCTTCCCGATTTGCTTTCAACGGATACTCCCTTGATGAGATTGCCATCCATAATTACATTGGATGCCCATGTATGATAGAGCATTTTAACTCCTGATTCGCGTATCATCTCTTCCAGGACATATTTTGCAGCTTCCGGGTCAACAACCGGGTTGACTTCACTTATTGACATCCCAAGATCGCGCAGCCTTGAAGCCATCTCACCACCAATCCCGTAAATTACCTGTTTTCTTCTTTTCTTCCTGTCGACGGCATGGGTGGAAAGTAGGGGAAGAACAAGCCCTCCCGTCCATAATCCGCCCAGGTGATTATACCTTTCCACAAGGCAGGTTGAAGCACCAGCCCTGCTTGCAGCAATGGCTGCAGCGGTTCCCGCGGGGCCTCCACCTACAACCAGCACGTCGGTTTCAACGAGAACGGGGATCTGCCTGGACGGCTCGGTGATGAATTTATCGGCAGGAGCCTCCGCAGCAGCCGGCACTATGCCTGTTTCGACCGAAGCCGGTTCTATTCTCCTGCGGCATCCCGGTGCAATGGAGAGGGCTCCCCCGATCACCAGGTTGGTAACAAAATCTCTTCTTTTCATTAAAGATTGTTTTAATATGTTTATCAGTGTAATATCCTTTTCAGCAGTCTGAGATGATGCGAGTATTTGCCTGTATCGCGCCTGAAGATACCCTGCTGATCGATGATATCTATTTTCACTCTTCCAGATGAGTGAATGACAAGGCCTCTGGCAAGAATAAGACCTACATGCGTTATTGTCCCTCTTTCGTTGTCAAAGAAGGCAAGGTCTCCAGCCCTTGATTCTTCAAGAAATCCGATGGTTTCCCCCTTTTCAGCCTGCTGCCAGCTGTCGCGGGGTATCGCTATTCCCAGGAGTTTATAAACCAGCTGGGTAAAACCTGAACAATCAATTCCTGAAGGTATTCTTCCGCCCCATATATATGGGCTGTTCATAAACCTCATGGCGGTGTCAGGAAGAGACAAATCATTTTTGATTATGCTTTCATTCATTTCATCTCCGGCTGTATAAGTTTTGCCCGCTACCGAGAATGTCCTTTTTTCAAAATCAGGATAATAAATTTCACAGCCCGGTTCCAGCACAAGCCTTGTCTTGTCAGGTTTATTGCATGGTAATGATCTTGTGATAACATATCCCCTTGAGCCATCAGTATCTGCAGATTGATGAAGGTGGTCTATGTCAATCCATCCGGAATAGTCGTCAAAGCAGGTTTTGATTTTATTCCAGTGCCCGGCACTGTCGAGAATGATGTATTTCTCTCCGAACAGCACCTGGCTCAGCATCTCAGATTTATGTGATGGTGCTGAACGTAAAGGGACAAAGACGTTCTCACAGATATATTTTCCCATTTTATTTGGTTTTTCTCAAAATTAACAAATTAATGGCTTCCCGTGTTAATGATATATTATGGGATTTAAATCCTATTCAGGGGAAGGGTTTATGAAAAAAAACATATTTTTGCCTTTGATTATCAGTTAAATCTTTAACAAAGCTGGTGATGGCTGATTCAAGGAGGGCTCCTGAAATTAAACCGAACAGGAAGTATCTTTATCATCTGGCTTTCTTTATTGCCAGTGCAATAATAGT
>CAZTDW010000284.1:0-4656 GCA_964611835.1 uncultured Rikenellaceae bacterium
AACCTGTCGAGGAACTGCTCCATATAGCTGTGTCTTTCTTCAGCAATTTTTTTTGCGGTTCCGGTATTCATCAGTTCTTTGAGGAGAAGCAGCTTTTCATAAAAGTGGTTAATGGTCGGACCGGCGCAGTTTTTATATTCCTCGAACGAATCATGCCATTCCGGTCTGACATCAGGAGTGTAAATCTCCTGTCCCCTGTTTCCGCCATAGGCAAAGGTTCTGGCTATTCCTATTGCGCCTATGGCGTCAAGCCTGTCGGCATCCTGGACAATCATTCCTTCGATTGTCCGCATCTGTGTCTTAACCCCTGCGCCCTTGAAAGAAATATCCCTGATGATTTCGTAAACATGAGAAATAATATCCTCATCAACCTGCAATTTTTCAAGCCACTCCCGTGCCAGTTCCGGACCTGCATTTACATCTCCGTCGTTGAATTTCCAGTCGGAAATGTCATGCAGCAAGGCTGCGAGCTGAACTACAAACAATCTGACATTCTCGGATCTGGCGATATGAACGGCATTTTTCCATACACGATGAACATGCCACCAGTCGTGACCTGAACCTTCGCCGCTAAGATTTCCCCTGACGTATTCCGCAGTTTTCCTGATTATTGCTTCTTCGTCCATGATGCATTAATACAGGAGAGCAAGTTAATAAGATTTCCGGTACTCCTTTCTTCCTCTTTTTCTTTTATTCCTGTCTTTCAGTCCTGCAGGATTCTCGTATGAATATTTTTCCCTTCTCGCCCCATCAGTTTTTGGCTGTGCAATCTCCACTGCAACTTTTCTGTCCATAAACTCTGACCGGTTAAGGGATTCGATCAGTACATCCGCAAAATCGGCTTCAACCTCAAAAAATGAGAAGTTCTTTAAAAGATCTATTTTGCCGATAGGTATTTTTTTGCCCCTGGTATTTGAATTTACCAGTTCGATCAGTTGTTCAGGATAAAAGCCGTCGGATTTGCCAAGGTTGATAAACAATCTTTTAAGATTGCCGTGGTTTTTTTGTCCGGAGTACTTTCTTTCAGATCTGTTGGACCCGGTCTCTTTTTCGGTAAAAGTTTCAACATGATCATCGCCCGTACGATAGTCATCCAGGAACCTGTCAAATTCAAGGGATACCATTTTTCTAAGCAGTTCTTCCCGGTCGAGTTTTTCAAGCTTCAGCTTTATCTCAGGCAGGTATTTCTCGATTTCCCTGTGGTAATTAGTGGTATTTTCAAGCTTATCGACCCAGTGGAAAAGCTGTTTCCCGCAGATTTCGCTTCCTGTGGGCACGGGAAGTGATTTGAATGGTTTCTTCAGCATCCTTTCAATCTTGTAAAGATTATTTTTCTCTTTAAGATGAACCAGGGAAAGTGAAATGCCTTTTTTGCCTGCTCTTCCTGTGCGTCCTGACCTGTGAGTATAAACCTCCGTATCGTCGGGCAGGCTGAAGTTGATCACGTGGGTCAGATCTTCCACATCGAGCCCGCGTGCTGCAACATCGGTTGCAACAAGCATCTGAAGATTTTTCTGCCTGAATTTCTGCATTACTGCATCACGTTGGTTCTGTGACATTTCGCCATGAAGGGCATCAGCATTGTAACCGTCATTAATAAGTTTTGTGGCAACTTCCTGGGTTTCTTTCCTTGTACGGCAGAAAATTATCGCATATATATCCGGTTCATAATCCGCTATCCTTTTGAGAACCTTGTATTTATCCTTAGCATGGACCAGGTAGTAATTATGGCTTACATTCTCCGCTGATGAATTTTTTGTTCCTACTACGATTTCTGACGGATTATCCATGTATTTCCTTGCTATCAGTGATATCTCCGGCGACATTGTTGCTGAAAACAGGAGAGTCCTTCTTCCTACCGGCACCTCTTCAAGGATCTCATTTATGCTGTCAATGAATCCCATATTAAGCATTTCGTCAGCTTCATCCAATATTACTGTGTGAACATTGTCCAGCTTTACAACCCTTCTTCCTATGAGGTCGATAAGCCGTCCGGGGGTTGCAACTATAATATGAACCCCTCTCTTCAGCTCTCTTATCTGGTTTTCAATGCTTGATCCGCCATATACCGCACATATTTTAAGGTTGCCCGTATGTTTTGCATAGCTTGAAAGGTCGCCTGTGATCTGAATGCAAAGTTCGCGGGTAGGACATAGTATCAGAGCCTGAGTAACATTTCTTTCAGTATCGGTCGACTGAACAAGAGGGAGTCCGAAAGCTGCGGTCTTTCCCGTTCCTGTCTGGGCAAGAGCAATAATATCATTTTCATCACTTAGCATCCTGGGAATCACCTTCTCCTGTACAGGCATGGGATATTCAAATCCCATATCCTTAATCGCCCTGAGTATTCCAGGGGTGAATCCCATTTCTTCAAATTTTATCATTTAATATTTTATAATGTGGCTCCGGGAGCGATCGATTTATAATCCCGGCTGAAATGAACTCAAGTGCAGACTGGGCTAAATGCGTGGTAACGCTACGTGGAAATCACTTTGTTAATAAGGCCGCAAATGTAATCAAAAAATCCTGATTTTAAAGTTTTTTGTAATTATGGTAGTCAAATTGAGAAACGAGAGTTAAGGAACCCTGAAAGCAGCAATCTTGGTACTCATGTTTGTTCTTTCATGATCTATCTCAGTCCCAGGGTTTTATTCTCTTTTAGCAGTTCCACGGATTCACCGAGCCTTTTCAGGATAGTTTCCTCTCTTTTGGCAGTTGTGATCCATAAAAGATACTGCCTCTTATACGATCGTGCCATATTATTGAAATTTGTCAGGGCCGGTTCATTTTCAGCAAGAGCTTTCAGGAAATATTCCGGAACGTGCAATTCCTTTCCCCTTATATCTGGTTTTTTGCTGCCTGTTTTCCAGTCGACTCTGCCGGTCTTTAACCAGACATTGATTTTTTTAAGCCCCGCTTCCGTCATCCTGCCATTTTTAATCAAAGAAAGGACAATCTTCTTGTTGACATCTGACCAGTTTGAGGTATTGGTTCTGGGTGTGAATTTTCTCACATACCGTTCGTCGTCAATCCTTTTCAGGGTACTGTCGATCCATCCGAAGCAAAGTGCTTCTTCCAGGGCTTCACGGTATTCAATGCACCTTATGCCCGTGTGCTTTTTGTAATATATCATCCAGATCCCCGGATTTTCATTATGATTTTTCTCCAGCCAGTTTCGGAACGATTCCCGGTCTTCAAAATATAAACGTTCAGTTTCTCTCATCAGAGTTTTTAATATTAATGATTTTCATGCCTTATTGTTCAAGGGGAGTGAAGGATGTGTTTAAAGGTTATTTTTCATTAACGGACATATCATCCCAGCCTTCCTTCGGGTTTTTACAGGTGAAATCCGGATTTCTGACTTGTATCATGGTTATCGATCAGTTATTATCCGATGCACGCATTTCAATATATATTCGGGAGTATCTGCAATCTGATCCGGATTCATGGCAGACAGCACATCCCTGGTATATTCGGAAGAAATTCCGTTATAGATATTTATTGCAAGGTCAATGGTATCGGCGATAGTTCCGTCGAAGTCAAAGATGATATATTTTATTTTACTCATAGTTCCTGTTACTGCTGCCGTCAGGCGATCGGATCCTGGCAAAACTGTTTTCGTTTGCAGCTTTTGCAATGCCTGCCTAGCCATACTTCATCAAACTGGTCCATAATGGCCCCGATGATCTTCGAATCATTTGTCACGAATCCGGCTTCGAAATTCCGGGTATCGGCACCTTTTATCCCCAGTCCTGCACCAGTAAGGTTTGCAGAACCAGAATAAGCAAATTTGCCATCAATGATGATATGCTTGAAATGCACCCTTGGGCATAATTGCCTTTCCATGTTATCCCAAAGCAAAGGATATTTGTCAAAACTGTTTCTGAAATTGGGTCCGGGTTCTTTGGCATGCAAAAGGCGGATGGCGACCTTTCTTTTGACAAGACTATCCAGAATTCCCAGAAACGACTGGACGGATCCTTTATGGTGAACATGCAGATCCTTTATGTCGGCAGTGCCTATCCATACGAAGGAGGTTGCTTTTGCCACAGGTTCAATGGCTTGTTTGTAAAGCTGATCGTTTGTTATAAAAGTGATACTCATTTTCCGCTTTCCATTTTTGGATGTTTTCTATGTGACCAGTTCCAGTGACGCCCTGTAAATGTTGATTTGTCGAGGACTGATCGATCCCCGGTGTTATTCCTTTACATGACACCAATGGCAGGCCGGATAACCGATACTTATGATGAGCATTTTATTCCTTTCCCGGGCTTTTTCCAATGCTTCATTTCCCCAAGGATGCCAGTCTGCCGGATTATGAGCATGCTGAAGCAGACAGGGACTGCTTTCATGCATAAGCTTATTTGTATAATTGTCCATAGCCTTTACCTTTCAGGTATCAATATTAATTAAAACATTTTTTAATTTGTTTTTATTGATTTACTTTTAATGAGTTGTCTGATTTAAAAAACTAATTCATTGCCAGGGCGTTTCTGAAAAAAAGTTTGAACAGTAGACCAGATTAACGAAATTTGTTTCTGCAAGACTGATTATTAATGAGAATCGGGATAATTACAGATATTCACGAAAATGTGAAAATGCTTCAGAGAGCACTTGAAATAGCCTCGATGAACAAATGCGATGAGCTGGTTTGTC
>CAZTDW010000285.1:0-4643 GCA_964611835.1 uncultured Rikenellaceae bacterium
CTCAGTCCCTCAGTCCCTCAGTCCCTCAGTCCCTCAGTCCCTCAGTCCCTCAGTCGCCAACTGCCATATATTAAAGAACACAACATTAAAACAGCTAATTTACAACTGTTTCACCGCCCCGTCTATTTTTTCTCCCCTTTTTATATCCCGTCAGAAGGCTGGATTGTGAATTACTCCGGGATACCTGTATCAGAAGCCAAAAATCCATTAAGAGTACAGTATAACTTGTATTAACAGATTTAAGTTGAGTGGCAAAAATAATACAATTTTTATAAAAATTCTAAAACTTTCGAAAGATTTATGATTATCCGTGAAACGAAAATCCGCCTTAATCAGGATTGGCTTATGGCATACCTGAAATCCAAATATCTGCACCCGTAGATACTGCATGTTGGGGAATCGCCCTAATGATTAACATTAAGCCAAACCGGGCCGCCCGTAGATACCGCATGCCTGCGGTATCGCCCTGATGATAAACGTGAAACCCAAACCGGGCCGTCCGTAAATCCCCCCTGCAACCCTCATCCGGCTACAATTCCTACCATTCCTCCTTCAAAAGAAAATCCGCGATATGCACGTGCCGGATTCCTTCAATATTGTCGTGCCAGATATCGTCCATTGTTACAACATACTTCGGATAATGATCCCTGATCTCAAGAAGCGGATTAAACTCGCGGTCAATAGTTGCCTGTGACTCCATCCTGAATGATACCTGAACATATATCCTGGCATCATTCCTGTCTGCGATAAAATCAATCTCTTTTTCCTCCGATCTTCCGGTATAGACCTTATACCCCCTGCGCATAAGCTCAAGCATGACTATGTTTTCAAGCATGCCTGCAATATGCCTGTCCTTATAACCCATTACAGCATTGATAAGTGCCGGGTCGCCAGCATAATACTTCTCAAGGGTTTTGAGGATCTCCTTCCCTTTTATATCATACCTCGGGATCCTGTAAAGGATATACGATCCCTCCAGTGCTTCCAGATAATTATATATGGTATTGAGATCGATCTTTCTCTGCTGACTTTTAAAGTAGTCAGCAACTTTTTTAGCTGAGAACCTGTTGCCTGTATTGTCAAACATGTATCTTACAACTCTTCCGAGAAGCTCCACGTCGCGGATATTGTTCCTCCTCACCACATCATTGAGCAGGATCGATGAAAAGATGTCATAAACCACCTTTGCTTCCGTTTCATTAGTATATTCTGCTACCTGAAGCACGGGAAACCCTCCCGACCTTAGAAAAATCCTGAATTCTTTTTTTACATCTATCTCCCTGCCTCCTGTAAGGACTTTTCTGAATTTCAGAAACTCCTCAAATGAAAGAGTATAAATGTTTAGCTCAACATACCGGCCGGTCAGGTAGGTAGCCAGCTCCGAGGAAAGCATATGTGAGTTGGATCCGGTAATATAGATATCTGCATTAAAGTCGTTGAATATTGAGTTTACAGCTTTTTCCCATGAATCAACTTCCTGGATTTCATCAAGCAGAATATAAAGGCGGGTACCTCCGGATGCTCTTTCCTTTATGTACCGGAATAATTTTTCAGCATTGTCAATTTCATTATTTTCAAAACTCTCAAAGTTCAGATTGATTATTTGCTTTTTCTCTATTCCCCTGTTTTGCAATTCATTGCTGAGAAGCTTAAGGATTGCTGATTTCCCGCTTCTCCTGATGCCGGTGATTACTTTTATCAAAGGCTTGTCAATATATTCACCCAGCTGATTTATATACAGATCTCTCTTTATCATCAGAACTAAATATTATTATAGCCATAAAAGTAATAAAAAAATCATTATAAATATATTACAACCATAAAAATAATATCATTTATTATATTTGTTGTAATATAACCTTAATATAAATAACATATTGCTAATGTAGATCCCGCATGTATCGGTATCGTCCTGATTTCTGCAAAAATCTGCTCCCGGGAATTCGGGATGCGGGAAATTCCTGCCTCCTCCCTCAATCAAAACTAACTTCCTTGTAGTCCGTCAGGTCAAGCGCCCGTCTGCGGTAAAGCTTCTTCGCCTGCCTGTCGCCACTCGCATCGGCGATACGGCTCAACCCGAAATATGCATAAGCTGCAATCTCATCGCCGCAGTTGATGTAGGGCGTTATGTCAGCAATCCCCTTGTTGTAAAGCCTTTGGGCTTCATTAAGATCCTTGTATTTCTTCTCCCTTATTATCCCGCTGAATATCGTCAGCTCCGCCCGCACATAGGGATTTCTTACCGACCCGTTTTTCTTTCTTATAAGGTTTTCGGCATCATCATACTTCTTAAGAAGGAGAAGATTATTTATGTAAATCGCCATATACTGCTCATTACCCGGATAGGTCTCGTAAAGAAACCTGCTGTGCGCTTCCCCCCGCGCGTAGTTGTTCTCGAAGTTTATAAAGATATGTGAAAGGAAGAAAGCCGCCTCAGCCTTCAGCATGATCGATCTCTGCGCCGCTGTGCGCAATTCCCTGAGTCCTTTTTCAATATCCCCTTTGGGAAAAAGAACTGCCAGCACCTTGTACACCGGATGCCTGTCGGGATATGCCTCCCGGTAATAGTTGTACAGTCCGGTGAAAAAATAAAAATCATCATACGATGAAGTGTAATTGAACGATTCGCGCAGATAGCGGTATGTGGACTTGGCCAGAGGGAACACCTCGTTGCTGAGCTCATTGTCGGCATAAAACATAAGGAGAAGTCCCCTGGCACCCAGATTGCCAAGCAGGAACTCTGCATAATGAGAAGGATCAGTATTTTCCTCACACAGTCTTATGCTTGTCCGCATCTCATCCTGAAAACTGTTTCCAGGGGGTGTTGAAGGCAGCAGCGGGAAATTCTCCCAGTAGGTGATCATGCCGTTCAGAATATGCCCCACCGGATGCCTTGGGAAAGAATGGTTTATAACCTGCGCGATCTCCCTGGCTTCGTCGAACCTGAAATTATAGATATTGCCGACGCACCTTTTAACCATGTTCGAGGAAGCTGTGTCGCTCAGAACCTGGGCGCCGGACCCAGGCGGCATTATCAGTTCCGATGTCAGGAATAATATCAGTAAAAACAGTGACCTTCTCAATTGCAGAAAAATATATACAATATTAAGATTTTTTCAGGTAGGGCAGGAGTGGATTATGAGAAAAAATCAAAACTGAATTCCAACCATTTAGCTTCCCAATACGTATTGTTTATAGTTTCTTTAGATTCATTCATTCAGCAAGCCTGTTTTTTGCATGAAGAATGAGGAAGAAAGCTGTCAGACTCCGAACCCTGTCAGCAGGTATGTTTTTATCCTCAATTCAATGTAGAGGATCATTTTCTGCATTATTGTGTTGTAATATTAAAAACATTTTCATGATGAAAAAACTTGTATGTCTGATGATTGCATCTGTGGTGTTACTGGCCGGCTTCACCCGTGACACCATGACAGATGGGAATCTTGCACAGCCCGGTTCGAAGGTTCCCGTTCCGATGAAGGGTATAATATGCATGTCGCAGGATAATGATTACCGTCTGCCTGTATCAGGCACTCCCGTGGTGGATGCCACAGGGAAAACAATAGTACCTGCGATCAGCATGTCGGGATTTGCTACGCTGAGCGGTCATGCAACCCATATGGGTATTTTCAAGGCTCCAACCTCGATGACGGGGATCAGCGCCTCACTGGACATGGGTGCCCTGGCTCAGGGCAGGGTTGTCCTGGTTGCTCTTTACACGGCAAGGTTGACCGGTGCCAACGGTGATTTTATTGATCTGGTATCACCGATACGTATCGATGTAACGGATCAGAGTCACCGGGTGATCACCGGTACTTTCACGATTACCGGCGGTTCCGGCAGATTTGAAAATGCTTCCGGCGGAGGTGTTCTTGAGGGTGTGCTGCCATGCTGGAATTGTGACGGACAGATTCAGTATTAATGATTATGTCCGTTCCGGTCTGATTTTTCCTGCCTGACCTGAAAGCCTGCCCGGGGTTCGGAATTCTGGAGAGCTCACCTGCTTAAAGGGTGTCATGTGATGAGCAGGATTACCTGCGGTGATCCTGGTTTGGGGTGACTAAAAAGAAAAAACCCTTTATTCGCTGCGCTCATAACAGGGTTTTGTTTTTCTTTTGCTTAGGAAAGCGAGCTTTCAACGCACAGAAAAACAAAACCCTGCCGCTATCGCGGAAGGGTTTTTTCTTTTGTCGGGGTGGCAGGATTCGAACCTGCGACCCTCTGGTCCCAAACCAGATGCGCTAACCGGGCTGCGCTACACCCCGATAATTATTTTTTATAACGTGATTCTCAATACCTTTTCTTTTCTTTAATTTCTTAATCCTTGTTTCTTCCTCCATGGATTCGGATCTGGTTTCAAACTCCTTCCACCATTTCAATTCCCAAGGCACTCCGCCTTTGGTCGATTCATTCCTTCCTGCATTATGTCTGTCAAGCCTTTGCTTCAGATTTTCAGTCTGACCTACATAATATCTTCCTTTGGTAACGGACTCTAGTATGTATACAAAGTAACTCATCGTTCAGTTGCGCTAATCCCGATCCCGTTTCACGGGATCGAGGATCCTCGTCACACTTCCTGTGTGACGGGACCGGGCTGCGCTACACCCCGATAATTATTTTTTATAACGTGATTCTCAATACCT
>CAZTDW010000286.1:0-4601 GCA_964611835.1 uncultured Rikenellaceae bacterium
CACAGGGCTTTTGCTTCTTACACAGTCGGTTATTGGAAATATGATAACACGTAACTGCGGATCAATAATAAACATTGGCTCTATTCAGGGAGCTGTGGGACCAAATTTCCGTGTTTACGGGGAAACGGGGATGAGCAGCGGGGTTACTTATACCTTTGAAAAATGGGGGATGGTAGGATTCACCAAATGGCTTGCCAATTATTACGGGAAATACAATATAAGGGCAAACTGCATCAGTCCCGGAGGATACGGCCCCGGTATCAGGGCTGCTAAACTGAGTGCGGAATTCACCGAAAACTACAGGAGGCTGACTCCCCTGAGGCGCTTTGCAGAGGAGGATGATATTAAGGGACCAGTTGTATTCCTTGCTTCCGATGCCTCATCCTATATTACAGGCCATAATCTTATGGTTGACGGGGGGTGGACAAGCTGGTGATCAGGCAATATTATGAAGAATAATTATTGAATTTCATCCAATAATTGAAAATATTAATCGAAGGAAAACGGCCATTTGTCAAAATCATCCCTGGCTGACAAGAAGATTTCCAGGGTGTACCATTTAATAGCATCGCATTAATAATCTGGATTTTGCAAACCTTTAAATGTTAAAGGCACAATTTTATAGTAAATGGACTGATAAATTTTATTCACATTTTGACGAATGACTGTTATTATGTGACTAATGAACAATACTTGTTGATGAAATAACATATTGTTTACACTAAGTTCATAAATCCTGAAAAATTTCTCTGAAACTTGCCTTCTCTTTTCTTGAAGACCTCGGAGTAAATTCGTAATTTTATGACCGGATATAATTATCCTTTCCGAATGTATAGAGTGACAGTTAATAATAAGATTGAAGTAAATAATTTTCAGGCTGTTAAAAACGGTTCCCGGGATAAGCAGATTCTGATGGAAGAGGATCATAACAATCCTGTATTTAACAACCTGGTAGCCGAAGGGGGAGAAAATTTTTATCATTACATCAACTGGCTGGGATTGGCAAAGGATCCGAATCTGATGATATTATCTTCCATCCACCATTATTACTATGATTTCAATGAGCTTAAAGGTGTCAGAACCCTTATCAATCTCAAGCAGCTGAACCAGATAAATCACCTTGAAAGCTTTCTGAGCAATGTGTTCAGGGTGCTGCCGACCAGGGCCAATTTTATCGGCTGTTTCAAGGATAATAAGATCCACAGGGGCATGGCTGTACCTATATATCAATCATTCAGACTTCTAAGCAGCCTGATAAATATTATTGATTCCAAAACTGACAAATTCATGTCGCGTAAAAACGTGATAAAGGTTCTGGAATCGCACAATTTCAGAATATCTGACATGACAGAAATAAGTGACATCACATATTTCTGTGCCTTGAATAACAAGAAACCAAAATAGATACTGTCTTTTGAATTTCCGGTTGGCATTCTTCAGTTTTCAATATCCTGCCCTTACTCACTGTGATTTATAATCTCCTTATGGGGTGAGTTTTTGATTTATCCACCATAATTCAGGCTCTGTTATTTTCATTTGTCCTTATAACAGATCCTTCCGTCAAAACATCATAAGATCAAGAAATTGAGATCAAAACCATCCATCATCACTCATACAAATCTGATTATCTGCATTATACAAACACATATACTGGGAATTATCCGCTTTCTCCGTGAAAATGAATGTAAATATTCTACAGATTTTGACGTACGGACCGATTATTAATTTCAAGGGTAATTCCGGTATGACAATCATTGCATTTCAGAGGATGAAGGTAAAATATATAAGGGTAATTTATCCATTATCAGACATTTGACCTATTGGAGGGACATTCTGCAATAATTATTTTTATCCCGACTTTTAAAAGCTGAAATATGGAATCAATAAATGTAGTAAACAGAGAAAACTTCATTAATTTTTCTTCACTGACGAACGAAGGAAAATATAACTTTCAATTGCCTGCGATTCTTTCATCAAAATCGTTTGTTCTGGACCATCTTCTTTTAAACGGTTGTGAAGATTTGCATGATTATGTCCGGTGGACCGGTCTTGCCAGAGAAAACAGGATTATGGTTCTATTACCAATTTCTCATTATCATTATGATTTTGAAGATTTAAAGGGTGTCAGGATCCTGATCAACCAGAAAAAACTAAATAATGTTAAACATCTTGAAAGTTTCCTTCACACTTTATTTAAGTCAATGCCGGCTGATGCTTACTTTTTCGGATGTTTTGAATGCAGTGACAAGGCTGCAGGATGGAAACCGTCAATCCCCGGCAGGAAATTTATCTGTTCCATGAAATATTTTGAATCTCAGCCAGAAAGACTATTCACAAGGGAAGGAGTATCAATAATGCTGGCTGGTCACGGTTACAAGGTAATTGATTTGACCGATATCAATGGAATTACGTACTTTTGTGCACGGATTAAAAAGTCGGGTGAATAAAACATTCTCATAATTTAATCGTTCTTAATATAATTTTAAAGAATTGCGACATTTCTGCTATTCCATCAGAAGGGCAAATGGATTTAATTAACACATTGATACGGCTTAGGATAATTCCATTTCTGGAAAAGTGGAATATTATTAATCTGATACTGGGATTTATTGACATCCTGGCTATCGGAGTGGCGTTTCAGATTGCCTATATAATCAATTACCAGGAATATGGAGGTACATTCTTTCTCGAAAGAAGGGATATGACACTATTGTTTCTGGGAATTTTACCGATCTGGCTCATCACACTGTACATAATTAAGGTAACTGAGATTCCCAGAACAAAAAGATACAGGACACTGCTGTTTGAATATATACAGTCCGCAGTAGCCGTAAGCATTATATTATTAGGGATATATTTCATTTTCAAACTCGCCTATATTTCCCGTTTGTTTCTGGTGGAGTTTACCTTTCTTGGATTTCTTTTCCTGTTTCTGGCAAGGACCCTTGAATATAAGGTTTTCAGGATCTATCGTGCAAAAGGGTACAATTATATAAATGTGGTTCTGATAGCAGATGATTTGTCCATTGGATTCATAGAGGACCTTCGCAATAATCTTGACTGGGGTTACAGAATAGTCTTCATCTTCAGCAACTCCCAGCGTGTGAGGGAAAATTACGGGAATATCTATAAAATTCTTCCCGAGAAGTCAAAAATGGTTCTGCATGAGTTGATGGAAGTAGACACTATTGATGAGGTTATTTATCTAAAAAAGGAAGTCATTCCCTCTGAAGTCAGGAATACAATAAGGTCGTGTGAGGAACTCGGGGTGGTATTCCGGCTAAGGCACAGGGATCTGCAGCTTAATCTCACAAATGCTTTTACATCCATGATAGGGAATGAAAAATTCCTGACTTTCATTAATATCCCTTACAAACCATTTGCACTTGCAGTGAAAAAATTCATGGATATTAATTTTTCAGTTATACTATTGATTATCTTGTCTCCCGTCCTGCTGATAATAAGCCTGGCAATTAAGCTGACCTCAGAAGGACCGGTTATTTACAAACAGGCCAGGGTAGGGTTAAGGGGAAGACAATTTAATCTTTACAAGTTCCGGACCATGGTGGCCAATGCCGACAAGATAAGGGAAAAGCTTGAATCGCAGAACGAAGCTGACGGACCGGTTTTCAAGATAAAAGATGATCCCAGAATAACAAAGATTGGCAGATTTCTTAGAAAAACGGGACTTGATGAACTTCCTCAGCTGTTTAATGTGCTTAAGGGAGAAATGTCGCTTATCGGTCCGCGTCCGCCTCTCAAAAGTGAAACCGAGCAGTACAAAAGATGGCAACTACGGCGCCTCTCTGTCAAGCCGGGTTTATCATGCTTCTGGCAGATCATACCTGACAGGAACAGTGTGAAATTCGAGAAGTGGATGGAGATGGACCTGGCTTATATTGATAATTGGTCACCTCGTTTAGATTTTATAATTTTGCTCAAAACCATAAAAACTGTTTTCAACAGAACAGGAACCTAGAATTTTACACACAAACAATTATATGAAAAAGATAATGAACTGTACAGGGAAAATAGGAATTACATTTTTATTGTTGATAGTTGCCATTTCATGTGTTCCTACCAAGAAATTAAGTTATTTCAACGACATTGACAATCTTCAGGAACCTGTTGCCAATCCCAAGGTCCAGAAGATCATAATGCCTTTCGACAGGCTTTACATCAGGGTTTTAAGCACCGATCCTGCAACAAGTCAGATTTTTAATTTTTCAGAAGATACCCGTTATGATCTTTCGGGAAGCATTGTTGGGTATCTCGTCAACGAACTGGGTGATATCAATTTCCCGTTTGTCGGAGACATTAATATTGCAAATCTGACAACATCTCAGGCTGCAGAAAAGATACAGAAATCGCTTAATGAATATGTTCCGAATACCTCAATTATTGTGAAGCTAGTTGATAATAAAGTCTCGGTGCTTGGAGAGGTGAATGATCAGGGATCTTTTTCATTCTCTCAGGAAAAGCTGAATATTTATGAAGCCCTTGCTCTTGGAGGCGGCCTCACAAGGTATGGTAACAGGAAAAACATAATCCTTTTAAGGCAGGAAGGCGATAAGATAATGCATCATAAGCTGGACCTATCT
>CAZTDW010000287.1:0-4561 GCA_964611835.1 uncultured Rikenellaceae bacterium
TTTGATTCATAAACTGAGTGGTCGCATCTTATACCGCACTAATTGTTAAAAGTCATCAGAGAGCTTCTGTGGATGATCGAAGCAAAAACAGGCCGGATGTAACATTGAATATTGGACATAGATTAGAATTTCTGACGTTCATATCAAGAAATACTGAATACTGAAAGCCATAAAAAGACCTGAATAGGAAATTTTCATCTAAAAAAAACCTTTGTTAGTCAAAACAGGCTTATTTTCACTAAGTGCAATCTTTGATTGCTATTTCGCTATCTATCTGTGCTTTACATTAATGAAATCGCGGATTATGCTGTTTTCTGCGAAAATCCGGTAAATTTTGACCCGTTTTTGACGAATGGCCTGCTTTTGAATGTAAGTCTCCCGGTACCGTAAGCCACTGGCCGGAATTCATTGACAAGCCTCTCCTTTAACTATCGCAAATCCCCATCTGGTGAGCCATTGCGTATTGCCGGCAATCTTTTTTGCCTTTATTTTTATCATCATATTTAAAAGGCAAAATGATGGAAAATATTTCAGCTCTCAATTATTCCCGGATCGACAGTCCGGTGGCTGATGTTATAAAAACATCAAAAGAAAAGGGATCCGGAAAAGCCAGCCGCAGCAATCTGTTCAACAGGATACTTGTTGAAGGAGGAAGCAACCTCTCTGATTACATAAAGAACCAGGGTATTTCAGGAGAAGATGAGATAATGGTTCTCTCTTCAAATCATCATTACTATTATGATGAGAACGATCTTAAAAACATCAGGACCCTGATTAATCTGAAAAAGCTGAACATGGTCGAGCATCTTGATATGTTTCTCGACACCCTTTACCGTATCCTCCCTCCTGATGCGAATTTCATAGGATGCTTTACCGACAGCAAGGTCCTAAAAAGAAATAATGGATTCACTCTGTATCATTCAACCAGGATCCTCAACCAGTTGATCAATGCCCTGGACTCAAAAACGAATCATTACATGAACAGGAATCAGGTGCTTAATCTGTTTGCCGCCAATGGTTTCAAAGTGGTAGATATGACAGTAAAGGACGGGCTTACATATTTTCATGCAAAGAGCATACGCAAAAAAGCGGAATTAAGGGCATGAAAGCATAAACCAGTGATCAGGGTATCTTAATAAAATATTAATAATCAATATCATGAAAACGCTTTACCAAATCACATCATGCGAAACCGGAGTGGTCACCCTGAAAAGAAGGAAGATTGCAAAGGCTCTCCGCTGGTGGCTTCGTGAGAACGGATATGCATTCAATTATTTCTATTTCATTCACTAGGATGAGGCATTCATTTAAGTGAATTTCATGCAGGATGGATATCTTTACAGCGTTTTAAACGTTATACAATCGCTATGGCTGTAATTAAGGCAGTAGAAAATCCTCCGAAGCGTGTCAGTCCTGAATTCTCACGAAGAATAGCTAACCTGGACAATCTTATGATGGTTGTCTGTGAATTCACGAACGGCCCTGCGGAAAATCCCGATGTACCTCATACTCATCCGCACGAACAGATAACCTATGTTGAAGAAGGCGAATTGTACCTTTTTGAAGGTGATGAAAAGCACCGACTACAAAAAGGTGACATATATACTATACCATCGGGAATCCCCCATGGTATTCAGACACTAAGCAGTTTTGTAAGGCTCATTGACTGCTTCAGCCCTGTAAGGGATGAATTTATTGAAACAGTATGAACCCAAGGGGAAGCTCCTGACTCAAAAAACTATCGAAGCACCGGGGAATCAAACCTGGCATTCGCGTCCGCCGAAGCTTTACGCGAAGGCGGATTGAAAACAGCGACTGATCAGCTATTCTGAAAGAGCCTCCAGCAATTTACGGCGGTTTATCCTGAATTCTTCAACATTATTATCATACCTGTCGAAGCTGTATATTATTATGTCGGCAAGGTGTTTAGCTTTTTCAGGTGATTTCTTCTCCAGCATTTTCAGAAGTTCATAGTCTACGATCCCGTCGCGCATGGCATCGTACCTTATTGAACTCAATATCTTCCCGTTGCCCGGGTAGATGATCCAGGCGTCGCCGCCCGGCAGGATGTTTCCACCCTCATACTGAATCCCCGTCTGTTCTCCGAAAGGATCCTTGTTCCAGTAATTCAGTCCCCAGTGGAGATAACCCGGGATATCATACTTATAGTTAAGCCAGTGTACGAACCGGGTTTTAAGAAGAGGAAGCTCAATGAACCTGTTTGCGTATTCTCCCTTTGGTGAAAGGCAGGTGTAGAACCATGCCTCCTTGCCCTTTTTGTTCTGTTCATTATAGAACTCATAATCAGCATTCATGAAATCAAGCTGCGGCACCCATATATCGAGTATTCCACCGAGGTTTTTACTATGACATGCCTCGATAAGAGGAATGTCTGGCACAATGCTTTTGACGAATCTGGCTATCTGTATATAGCTCCCGAAATTCTGTT
Organism: uncultured Rikenellaceae bacterium; assembly: GCA_964611835.1. Taxonomy (GTDB): domain Bacteria; phylum Bacteroidota; class Bacteroidia; order Bacteroidales; family VadinHA17; genus LD21. The sequence goes on from CAZTDW010000287.1 coordinate 2,450, forward strand.
CGGTCGGTTCGTCGGCAATATGCTGCATGTAGAATTTGTCCCATCCCTTTTCCCCGAGGTGCATTTTCAGATCAGCGAAAAACTGCCTGTAGAATTCCTGTGCCCGCGGATCAGTTATGGGAAGCCTGTCGAACTTGTCAGGCAGGTTTGCAGTGTCGTTCGGCACCATTACCACGAATTGTGAATTCCAGTCACCTGCACGGCCGCCTATATGTCCACCCTCTATCCTTCCGATCACTCCTTCACTGATGAAAATATCAACGACTTTGTCAAAGTTGGTAAAATCGATTTTCCATTTTTTATTTTCGTAGGTACATTCTGACAAACTCAACGGGGATATAATGGCAACATTCTGACGGTATTCTGCCATTTTTGAGGCCAGCATCCGGATAAGTGCAAAATGTTCCTCCGAAAACGGGCTGACAGTCTTGCCCTGACTCAGAAGTTCCAGCCTCGAATCCATGGCAAACCAGTTTGTAACCCAGAGGCTTGTTTTATCAACCGTAACCGGATATACATTTACAGTATAGTCTCTGGTAACTGAAAAATTCTTTCCCCTGCATAGTCCGTTTATTGTCACACTTCCCTTATAAGATCCCCGGGCAGCGTCGGTGGGCACAGGTATTGAGATCCAGATAGGCTGGGTATTACTGAAACCAACATCAACCGACTCCTCTTCGAGTATGGGGTCGGGGTAATAACCTGAAGCTGAAACGATCCTGTCGCGCGAATAATCCCAGATGGTCCGGCCAACCTTTACGTATCCTACAAATCCCGTTTTTGCCTGGGGAAGGCTGTTGTTCCCATCCGAAGCCTGCTTTACGGCAACTTTCAGATTCTTTATAGGATACATAGACCTTACTATGAACTGGAGGGTGGCATGCTCTCCACGTGCAACGTCACTTACAGCTTCTTTTTCGGTGAAATATGAAGCTTCAGCAAGTACTTTTTCAAGAGGATCCACATACATAAACATTATCTGGTCTTTATCAGACCCTGAAGAGGCGCAGCTTTGAAGCGCCATTGAGATGGCAGTCAGAATGATGGCAAGGAATGAAAACATTGATCTTCCGTGAAATAACTTTTGCATAGCAGTATGGATTATTGGTGATTCGTTTTCTGATCAGTCCAATAAAGATAATGTATGATCATTAAAAAAAAAATCCCGGGAACGATAGTCCCGGGATTCTTAATCATTTGAATATCAGAGCCAAGCTACTTTGCCGGATTTGACTGAGTCGTGCTGGCCACTGCAGAACCTGTTTCACAGCAAGCTTTTTTGCAGTCGTCAGTGCATGTGCCTGCTTCGGTTTTGCATTTTCCTTCACTGGTCTTACAGGCAGCTGCTGTCTCGCATTTAGCTTTTTCACATGAAGCTGCTTTATTCTCAGCAGCCTGCTTGCATGGAGCAGCACAACCGGTTGTACCGGGATTCTCTTTATTAACCACAGTACATGGTTTCTTGGCGGCCGGACCATCAGTGACTGTTCCTGCAAAAGAAACAGCAACAAATGTTGCAATCAATAATCCACCTATGCTAAAAAGTACTTTCTTCATACGTTTTAATTTTTAATTTGAATGTTTACAATTATATAACATTTAAGTCATCAAAAAAGTTGAAATGCTTTTTATCATATTAAATAAAGCCGGTTTAATAATTATCCGGCAGGATCGTCGAAACCCTGATATTTCTGAATTATTTATCTTTATTACTTTAAGTAATTAGAATTGAATCCTAATCCAAAATTGACAATCAATGAAAATGAAAAGTGTGAATTCAACAATTTTATCAGTTACCGCAGCTTCTATTATGATAATTTATGGCTGCACTTCCGGAGAAAGCAGGAAATTCGGTGACACAATTATTGAAAAATGGGCAGATGGAAAATCAGGGGCAGTATCATTGACTTTCGATGACGGATCAATCAATCAGTTCAGGGTTGCAATGCCGATAATGGACTCGCTGGGATTTCCCGGGACATTTTTCATAAACACCGGAAATATCCCCGGCTCAAAATATCAGGCTGAATTCACAGGCAGGCCACAGGAAGAAATTGTCAAAGAATCTGCAAAAGCTGCCACGGATCGTGACAATCTCTTTGAAAGAGCCTC
>CAZTDW010000288.1:0-4528 GCA_964611835.1 uncultured Rikenellaceae bacterium
AGTGTGAGTTTTTAGTTAAAACGTTAAAGATAAGAAAAAAAGAGGTGCGCCTATTTTAATTTATTCACTTATTGGATACAAACCTGCGAATGCTGTCTTCGGCTTTTTCCAGATAAAGTCGTCTGAGCTTTTCAATCAGGGATATATCCACCCTGAAATTCACCTCCCCTATACAGTAAAAAGGAAGAACCATGGGTGATGTGCCAGTCATGAAAACTGCATCATAGTCAATTATTGATCTGACAGGGACACACCTGAAAACAACCTTTATGTCGTTTTCCCTGCATATATCCAGTATGTACTTCCTTGTAATCCCATTGAGAACTGTTTCATCAGGAGCCGTAGTAAGGATCCTGTCCCTGAGGAAAAAAATATTTGACCTGCTGCCCTCCGTTATGCAATCATCTTCATTCACCAGCAAGGCTTCATATCCTCCTTCAAGAATGAGCTTGTGATATATTGATGAACGGAGCTTATGGTTTATAACCTTGGATTCGGGATCTTTCCTTTCAGCATAGAACAATATTCCCTTTACACCCCTGTGGTACTGATCTTCTGAAGGGTATATCGGTTCAATGAAGTAGATCAGATAGTTTTCCGAATCCTGGTTGTAGTTGAAAACTATTTTCAGGTTTATTTCCTTCTTTTTCTCTGTTTTCAAAAGATTTATGATGTCCCGTCTAAGCACCGATTCCCCAGCCAGAAGCCTTTTCTGCTGGATTCTGACACTTGACTCAAGACGCTCCATATGATCGTGAAAGAATACGGGATTTCCCTTCACTACCCTTATGACCTCGTAAACTGAATCACCGTCGTAAACCATTGAATTATCGAAAGCATCTGAAGGTTGGAGAGACCCGTTGAGTACAAATTTCTTGCCGTAACATTCGTTCATGGCCAGTAATTATGTTAGTACAAAAATACAACAATAGAGGCATTCTGCCACTATTTCTCCATATATTAGCAGTTTATAAGAAGAATACCGTCGAGAGGGTGTATGCAATTGTAGACATAGAAACTACCGGGGGTAGTGCAATGCTTGAAAAGATAACGGAGATCGCAATTTATCAGCACGACGGATCTAAAATCACCGATGAATTCAGTACGCTGATAAATCCGGAAAGAAATATCCCGTATTTCATTACAAACCTTACCGGAATTACTAATGAAATGGTTGAAGATGCTCCGAAATTCTATGAGATTGCAAAAAAGATCATTGAATTAACTGAAGGTCGCATTTTCGTTGCCCATAATGCCCGATTTGACTATTCATTCATCAGGCAGGAGTTCAAAGCATTGGGATACAATTACAAACGACAGGTCCTCGACACTGTTTCCCTTAGCCGCAAACTGATACCGGGGCACAATTCATACAGCCTTGGCAACATCTGCAGGGATTTGAGAATTGAAATCAACGGAAGGCACAGAGCTTCAGGAGATGCCCTTGCCACTTCAAAACTTTTCGATATTCTGATCAGTCTAGGCAGCAATAAAAACGGGAAACCCTCACTCCTGTTCAGAAATACCAGGATGTCAAAGCTAAATCCCCGGCTTGATATCTCGAAACTTGAAGATATCCCGGAAGAAGCTGGTATATACTATTTTTATAATGAAAGCGGTGACCTTATATATATTGGCAAAAGCCGTAACATCAAGCAAAGGGTGATGACCCACCTGTCAAACAACACATCAAACCGCAGTATGGAAATGAGGGATTTGATAGCGGATATAAGCTGGGAAATTACCGGAAGCGAGCTTGTTGCACTATTAAAGGAATCATCGGAGATTAAATGCAATAAGCCGGTATATAACAGAGCCCAGCGCAAAACAGGGTTTCATTGGGGAATCTTTTGCTTTACAGATGAAAAAGGCTACCTGAATTTCTCATTCAGGCAGATAACCGGTGAAAGCATTCCGGTATCTGTTTTTACTTCAAGGGATAAGACAAAATCAAAGCTTGTTGAGCTGGCTGAAAAATATGAACTATGCCAGAAACTAACCGGTCTTTATGATACATCCGGACCCTGTTTCCATTACCAGGTGGGGATATGCCACGGAGCATGCTGTGAAAAGGAACCGGCTGCCAGCTATAATGAGCGGGCCAGGAAAGCTGCTGAGGAGTTCCTGTTTACAAGAAGGAACTTCTTTATTATTGACAAAGGCAGATATGAAGATGAACGCAGTGCCGTGAAGATCGTAAACGGGAAATTCGCCGGTTACGGATATTTCAATATCAACGAAATGGGATTCGGACTGACAGCTGTTCATGACTGCATCCAGAATTCCAGAGATAACCGCGACATACAGATCATATTGAAACAATACCTGCGGGGATATAAGGTAGAAAAGATCATTGAGTTCTGATATCTGATTAATGTTATTATAAAAGACTGACAATACAATGCCTGTTTTTAAGAGAACCACAAAGAACCTCATCCTTAAGATAGATGAGTTTTTCGACAATGTCGACCTAGGGTTGCTTGTGTTCAGGGAAGCTGTAAAGGATTATCTTGAGAAGGACATGGAAGCCTTTGAAAGACACGTACAAAAAATAGAATCGCTTGAGAGCAATGCAGACAGGCTGCAGCGGTCGATCGAAAATGAAATGATAACCCACTCGATCCTGCCTCAGCATCGTGGCGAGGTTATTACACTGATTGATGTGATGGATGAAATCCTTGACACAATAAAATCATCGGTCAATGAATTCAGCATTGAAATGCCTGATATACCAGCGTCCCTGAATCACAGTTTTATCAGCATCATGGAAGCATCGGTATCAGCCGGGGAAGAACTTGTACCCGCTGCAAGGGCATATTTCAAGGCTCCGTACACGGTGCGTGAGAAACTTTTAAAGGTCTATTATTTTGAAAGCGAGACCGACAAGGTAACTAAGAGTACACGTAAAATGATTTTTCAGGAGATGAAAGAACTTGACCTGGCTCATAAAAATCACCTGAGATACGTAATCCATCATATCGAGAATATTTCAGACAACGCCCAGAAGGCAGCAGACCTGCTTTCAGCTATGTCCATAAAGATCCTCATGTAACAGGATATAACATTACAAGTACAAGCCGGAGTATGATAATTTTCTTTTTAACCAGTGGACTCTTCCTGGGTTGGTCTCTTGGCGCCAACGATGCTTCCAATGTTTTTGGTTCAGCAGTCGGATCAAAAATGATAAGCTTCTGGAAGGCTGCGATCATTGCTTCGGTTTTCGTCATCCTGGGAGCAGTAATTCAGGGATCAGGAACCTCGGCAACACTGGGAAAGCTTGGCGCCGTCAACGCATTGGGGGGATCTTTTACTGTAGCACTGGCCGCTGCAATCACCGTTTACCTGATGACAAAATTCTCAATTCCGGTCTCATCAACACAATCAATTGTAGGAGCCATCATTGGATGGAACCTTTTTACAGGCAACAGTACTGACAGCGCTGCACTGACACAGATCGTGACAACATGGATAAGCGGACCAATCCTTGGAGCGCTCTTTGCAGTTATCCTCGTCAGTATTCTTATGCTGATAAAGAAAAAAGCTCATATTCATCTTATCCGGTTTGAGTCGTATATAAGGATCTGCCTTATCATTGCAGGTGCTTTCGGAGCATACAGCCTGGGGGCTAACAACATAGCCAATGTCATGGGTGTTTTTTTACCTGCATTTCACCTCCAGGAACTTAATTTCGGCTTATTCACCCTTTCTTCATCACAACAACTGTTCCTTCTGGGAGGCCTGGCAATTGCTGCCGGCATTCTGACATATTCTGACAGGGTAATGCAGGTAGTGGGTAGCAATATTGTGGAGCTTTCTTCCGAAGCTGCCCTTGTGGTTGTCCTTTCACAGGCACTGGTCCTGTTCTTGTTTTCGTCATCGGGGATCTCTGAATTCCTTGACAGAATAGGACTCTTCGCATTGCCAATGGTTCCTGTTTCAAGCACACAGGTTGTGGTCGGAAGCGTAATCGGCATCGGTCTTTACAAGGGCGCCAGAAATATTAATTTCAGACTGCTGGGCGGAATCGGAGCCGGGTGGGTATTAACACCACTTTTTTCAGGATTGCTGACTTTTTTTTCGCTTTTCTTCGTTAAGAACATTTTTAATATTGACGTCGGAAGCAAGGTCGCAATACAGGTCACTGAGGCTATTCCGACAGACTCACTCCTTCCGGGTGATATCAGGGCCTCACAGATACTTCAGTACTTCATCCTTGGGATGCTGATTGCAGGTATACTTTCACTTTTACTGTATTACATTTCCGAGAGAAAAAAGAAAATCGAATTTCAAAGATCGGAGGAGAAATTCTGGAAGAACATTAAATAACCTTATACAGCATAAAGCATTGTATTTGTGGTAACATTAACGATTGAACACTCCGGATTATGCAGGAATCATTTTATATGGGCATAGATATTGGAGGCACAAAATGTGCTGTAATTGCCGGCACCAGGGATATGAGAATAATTAGGAAATCCGTTTTCCCGACCGAGACCCGGTTGGGACCGGATCACGCAATCAGGCTACT
>CAZTDW010000289.1:0-4456 GCA_964611835.1 uncultured Rikenellaceae bacterium
ATCAGCTGCTCTATTTCAAGGGAAAGGTTGCAGAGGATCATTGGAAGTGCAAAATTCTTAAGGTTACGTGTTCCGGGATGAGCTTTATTCCAGCGATCTTTGGGATTGGCTGTTCGTGACAGGATTAAATCGAAGGTTTTCCTGGCAATGTCGGCATACTCCTGCTTTCCTGTTGCGAGGCTCAACTGCCCGAATGCCATTGTGGCGAAGGTATATGAGAAAATATTATATGGTTCTATAAGAGGCCTTCCGTCCCTGGCAAGGGAAAAATACCAGTTGTAGTTGCCGTCGTGGCCATGTTTTTTCAGGAATTCACCACCGTGAATGGCACATTCGAGCCAGTCCTGCCTTTTTTCAAGTTTATTGTAAAGCATTGAGAACATCCATACCTGTCTTCCCTGCAGCCAGATGAACTTATCGGTGTCAAAAACTTTGCCGTCGCGGAGAAGGCAGGTGAAATAACCTCCCATTTCCCTGTCAACAGAATTCTTCAACCAGAATGGGAGCACATTCTCAAGGAGCTCTGCCTTATACTGAGATGCCAGTGTCGTAAAATTCATGATCTTAATATTTTTGGTTTATTTCCACATTTTTTCAATTTCCTCAAGGGATTTGCCTGTTGTTTCAGGTACTTTTTTCCAGATGATCCATATATAGGGGAAGCACATCAGGGCAAAGAGGAGGAAGGTTCCGGCCGGACTAAGGTTTTCGAGCAGCCATGGCGTAAGCTGTCCGATAAGGTAAGTTCCTATCCAGAGTGAAAATCCCGCAATCGACATAGCCAGCCCTCTTACCCTCATCGGATACATTTCAGATAGAAGAACAAAGATCACCGCGCAAATTGAGATTGCACATGAGAAGATATAAAACAGGAAAAAGGCCAGCAGAATAACGGGAGTCAGTCCCCACTCTTTTCCGAATGTAAAGTAAAGGGCAATGCAGACAAGTGAAATAATCATGCCCGAAACACCCCAGTAGACCAGTTGTTTCCTTCCGACCTTGTCGATGATTATGAGAGCCAGTACGGTGGTCAGCATATTGACCAGCCCTACCAGTACCTGGTAGAATAATGAATCTCCGCTTGAAAGACCGCTGTCGGTGAAGATGGATGGGCCATAATAGAGAACTGCGTTGACTCCCATGAATTGTCCCAGCATGGCTATCGCCACACCTATCAGCACAGCTTTCAGGATACCCGGTTCAGCAAGGAATTTCCATTCCGACTTTTTCTCCGTCTGTACTACCTGCTGTGTCTGTGCAATCTGTTCATTGACTTCTTTGTCGGTACTGTAAATCCGTCGGAGGACCTCTGAGGCCTTATCGGGGGAATGTTTGAGTATGAGCCAGCGCGGACTTTCAGGTATAAGAAAAATCATAAGAAAGAACATGATGGCCGGCACTGTCTCCATGCCAAGCATGGCTCTCCATACTTCACTTACAAATATTTTGTTAAGAACCGGATTCTCCCAGCCTCCTTTACCGGCCAGGTTCAATAACTGGAAGTTAACAAGATAGGCTCCAAGAAAGCCTATGGTTATTGCCAGCTGATAAAAGGAAACAAACCTTCCCCGGTGTTTTGCAACCGATATTTCCGATATGTAGATGGGAGAAACAATTGATGCTATACCGATTCCTATCCCTCCGATCAGCCTGTACAGGACAAGTCCGTTGACGCTGTTCGATAAGGCACAACCAATGCCGGTAACCGTAAACAGAACTGCAGAGATTATCATGGTCTTTTTTCTTCCAAGGTAATCGCTCATGACACCCGCTACCGCCACTCCCATGATGGAACCAACCAGGGCGCTTCCAACATACCATCCCTCCTGAAGCGGGCTGAGATTAAACTGAGTGGAAACCTGGGTAATTGTGCCTGAAATTACTGCAGTGTCATAACCAAAAAGGAAGCCGCCGATTGCTGCCACGAGAGCAAGGAAAACAATATAACCCATACTTTGGTTCTTTATGAGAGGTTAATAATCATTTTATCTTTATAAAAAATTACTGACGCAATTTGCATCAGGGAAATCCGGAAGCACTAATTTTATCGTTCGAAAATGGAAAGGGTAAATCAAATTTGACGATAAAAATAATACAATATTTCAATTTCTCATGATAAGCGTAACGTGTGCCATAATCAGGAACGAGGATGATGAGATTCTTGTAGTGCAGAGGGGGAAAGACATGGATCATCCCCTTAAATGGGAGTTTCCGGGAGGAAAGATAAAGAAGGGTGAGAGTGACGAGGAGTGCATAATAAGGGAAATAAAAGAGGAACTTGCTATGGACATTGTGATCTGCAACCGGATAAAGGAGACGGAGTTTGATTACGGACACAAGCAGATCAGGCTGATACCTTTTATTTGTGACACCCTTGATGAATTGCCGTTTCTTACCGAGCATGTCGCTTACAAATGGATCGATCCGGGCAAGCTTAGAAATACCGACTTTGCCGGGGCAGATATCCTGGTGGCTGAAAATTATCTTTCAGATCATGTCCGCAAGGAAGACAGCAGAGAGGAGGCACCCATAGGGTCCGGTACACCTTACAGCGAGGAAGAACTTCAGTCCATGGTGAGTAATATGATGGGGATCAGGGAGGCAGAATGGATTGCAGAGTCAGCCATTGCTAACGGTGAAATACTTGGAAAGTTGCTGGATTACTCTTTTTCTGCTGATAAAAAGCTGGCATTCAGGGCATCCTGGACTCTGTCAAAAGTTTATGATAAGATTCCGGAAGTTGTTGTTCCTTATTTGAACAGGTTGATTGAGTCACTTGACAGTATTGATAATGAAAGTGTTCAAAGGTCGTTTCTGAGGATCTTATCCCTTAGCGATCTTAATCCTGTTTCTTCCAGAAACCAGGGGATACTTGCCGATCATTGCTTCAGGATGCTGAAATCAGGTTTTTCGGCAATTGCCATCAAGGCTTATTCAATGGAAATAATATACAGGCTGACACAGATCTACCCTGAACTTGCCAATGAGCTTTCCGCAACTGTCAATATGCTTGATGGTGAAGTCCCGGCCGGAGTCCTGGCACGGGCGAGGATCATACTCAAAAAGCTGGCTTCAGGATCAGGGAATCCATAATCCCCGAAGGTTTGATTTTTGTGACGGATTCTTTGTTAATTTTGCAGATCAATTTAATCCAATGAAAGTTATTGACACATCGGGCCAGAAATGTCCTGCGCCGCTTATTGCAACAAAGCGGGCGCTGAAGGAATTGAAAGAGGGGGAGTCCTTCAAAATAATTACTGACAGTAAAGCATCATTTGAAAATATTTCAAGGTTTTTGAAAGATCACGGGACAGAATATTTAAGGGAAGAGTACTCAGGCAAATGGATCCTGACAATAAAAAAAGGAACGTTCGAAATTATTTCTGCGAATCCCGGGGATTACTGCAATACGGATATTCCTCATTTCTCAAAGGGAGATTTCATCGTTGCGGTAGATTCCGACAGAATGGGTGAAGGGGAAGAGGATCTCGGACACCTGCTTATGGTCAATTTCATGAACGCCCTTAAGGACCTTGACAAGCTGCCAGCCAGAATGATATTTTACAATAGCGGTGTCATGCTTGGATCAGAAGGTTCTGCTGTTGCGGATCATCTCAGGGAGATTGAAAAGATGGGCGTCGAGCTTTTGTTCTGTGAAACCTGTGTCAGTTACTATTCACTAAATGATAAGATGAAAGTCGGCACATTGAGCAACATGTTTGAGATAGCCCAGACCATGGCTTCGGCGTCGAATATTGTAAAGCCTTAATTTCAGAATTTGTTAATCATGAAAATCGATCTTCTTGAAATGACTGAAAGCGGAGGGTGTTCAGCAAAGATCCCGCCGCGGCAGCTTGAAGAATTTCTGAAGCACCTTCCGGTACCTCATGATCCCGACATCCTGGTTAACATCAATAATCATGATGATGCCGGGGTTTACCGGATAAATGATGAGCTGGCACTGGTATTTACCAATGATTTTTTCCCTCCGTTATGCAGTGATCCTTATGAATTCGGGCAGATAGCAGCTGTAAACGCCCTGAGTGATGTTTATGCAATGGGAGGGAGGCCGGTGATCGCTCTTAATATAATGATGTTTCCTTCCTCGCGACTTCCTCTGGATGCATACAGTGAAATACTCAGGGGCGGATCTGATGCAGCAGCCCTTGCAGGGGTAAGCATAATAGGAGGCCATACTATTGATGATGCTGTTCCGAAATACGGTCTTGCAGTGATTGGGTATGTACATCCTTCAAAAATAATCACGAATGCCGGAGCCAGGCCGGGAGACTCCGTTATTCTGACAAAACCTCTCGGGACGGGTGTTATCCTTGCAGGGCAAAGACTTGGATTAGCCTCAGAAAGTGATATCAGTCAGGCAATGGCATCAATGAAGCTTCTGAACAGGACAGGTGCTGTTATCATGAAAAATTACGGAGTGAAAGGTGCAACAGAC
>CAZTDW010000290.1:0-4437 GCA_964611835.1 uncultured Rikenellaceae bacterium
GCCGATGGTACTGCTAATTGTGGGAGAGTAGGTAGTCGCCGACCTTATACAAAAGCCCTTCAGGAAACTGGAGGGCTTTTTTGTTAAAGTAAAGGGGTAAACGAACAGAGAAGTTAAGCCCGACAGCTATCGGGACCTCTGAGCACCTTTGTGTTTAAATATAAATCACTGAGCTACAGATCCCGAGTACCCGGGAACAAAGGCAGGCACAAAGTACTCCCGGGAAAACAAAGCCAATTCTTCCTTATTTTCCTCCCTGTCATGTTCCTGTGGAACCATTTGTTGAGGATATTGACTATATTTGATCTCCTACATCCTTACAATGAGACTGATTTCAGACCGGGATATCAAAAATACCGACAGGATATATATACCTAAGGGCCCTGTAATTGAAGAAACACTTCTCCGTATATTAAACCAGAAAAGACTGAATAAGACATACCAGGAAATCTACGGCAAGGATAATATTCTTCTTATCAATTCCGTCCTGGAAGAACTCGAACTGAAATATGAAATTCCTGAAGATGATCTGAATAACATACCTGAGAACGGAAACTTCATTTCCATCTCAAATCATCCTTACCGGGGAATTGATACCCTGCTTCTTTATAAACTGATTTACGGGAAGAGATCTGATTTCAAGATTATAAAAAACTACGCACTGCCGAATATTGAACCGCTTAACAACATAACCCTACCTTCAACCGAATCATTGCTGCCGGAAGAAACAAAAGCATCTGTAACGGATTTCGGTGAAGCGATTAATTATCTTGAAAACGGGAACTGCCTTGGAATATTTCCTGCCGGTGCCGGCGCTGACCATTTTGAAGATTCACAAATCATTCTTGACGGGGAATGGCAGCCCTCATCCATAAGGTTCATAAAAAGCGCAAATGCTCCCGTAATACCCGTCTACTTCCATGGTACACAGATAAGACTTTTATATATTTTCCGGAAGATAAACCCATTAATGAAATTCACCGACCTGTCTTCCGGGATCCTTAACAAGAAAAACAGGATCGTAAGGATCAGGATAGGATCACCCATCACGGTCAGGGAACAGGAGGAATTTAAAGATGTCTCACAATATGGCAGGTATCTGAGGGCGCGAACCTATCTGCTGGGCTCAAACCTGGAAGTAAAAAGATTCTTCAACCTTAAGCCTCCTGCCAGAAGAGTGCATTCTGAACCGGTTACGGCTCCGGTGCCACAAATGATTCTGCAGGAAGAATACGAAAAGGTAAAAAGTGAATATGAGCTTTTTTCAACGAAAAACTATTCTGTTATTTGTGCCCCTACCCGTGTCATCCCGAATCTTATAAGTGAAATAGGAAGGCTCAGGGAGCTGACCTTCAGGGAAGTGGGTGAGGGAACGAACAAGAGTACCGATATTGATGAGTATGATCTGTATTATAATCACCTCTTTATATGGGACAATGATGCAGGCAGGATAGTTGGAGCCTACAGGATCGGAAAGGGCAAGGATATTGCAAATATATACGGAGTAAAAGGATTTTACATAAATTCCCTGTTCAGGATAAGACAAAGCTTCCTCCCGGTACTGAAAGAATCGCTTGAGCTGGGTAGATCCTTCATAGTAAAAGACTATCAGAAGAAAGCCATACCACTGTTCCTTCTGTGGAAAGGAATAATGGTCTTCCTCTTAAGAAATCAGGAGTACCGTTACCTCATAGGACCAGTAAGCATCAGCAATGATTTTTCAAAATTTTCAAAGAATCTGGTAGTGGGATTTATTAAAGCCTATTTCTTTGATGAGAAGAAGGCAGAATATATTATCCCGAAGAAAAATTATGTTGTAAGGCATGACAAGGTTGTCGATCAAAAGGTGTTCATAGATGTTGCCGATCACGACATAAACAAAATCGAAAGGATAATAATGAATATCGAACCGGGATACAGGATTCCTGTTCTTTTAAGGAAATACCTTGAAATCAACGGACGCATCATTGGATTTAACATTGATCCAAAATTCAACGATTGCCTCGACGGACTGCTGATTCTTGATTTGTATAACATTCCCTCCGATTATCTGAAGGGATTGTCAAAAGAGATGAATATTGATTCGGTCATTGAAAGATTCCGTCTCTGACCTGAATAACCTGACACTTATTAGTAAAATTTGTATCTTTTATCTTCTACGTTTGCTGCTTTTCGCAGTGCTTCATATGCCTCGTAGCTGCCTCTCATCTGGAACGTAGTCAGAAGCCTGTCCTTAAACAATTTGATGTCCTCGCTTCCGGAAGAAGCTATGTTATTCACGGTGATCATGTAAACTCCGTTTTCTCCTTTTACCGGACCGCTTACAATTCCCTCTTTTGCAGCTGATGCAGCAGCAATCAGTGCCGGTTCATTCCCGGCTTCAGGGATTGAATATGACCTGAAATTCACCTGTGTTGCCTCCCTTATGGTAAGTCCCATTGCTGAAGCTATATCGTCAAGAGACTTGCCATCCTGCAGGTTCTTTTCAAATTCAGAGGCTAATATTTCTGCCTTTTTATCCTTTACAAGAATAAACCTGATGTCGTTTTCCACATCCTTCAGTTCGGCAACGCCTTCCTCCTGTACCTTTGTGCAGAATGCCACCACATATTTATCTCCGATTTCAAATACTGCCTGCTCACTGTTGTCAAGAACAATATTTCCCTGTTCAGCCTGGAAAAGAGAGATAATGAGACCTCTTGGATTGTCAAGTCCCGGCAGGGTTTTCTGTCTGGGAGTGATATCGTTTGCAACCCTTTTTGTAAGGCTTTTCTCAGCGATAGCCTGGTTGAACTTCTCATAAGTGTTGTTTGTCCCTGCGAACTGGCTGGCTTCACTATATACCCTCTGGTTTGTTACTGAGCCCGGTATTATTTTCCTGTCAATTATACCGATATTGTATTTTCTGGTGCTCCTCGACTGGTCCATGATTTCAATTATATGAACTCCAAAGGTGGTTTCGACTGTCATAATGTCGCCTTTTTTACCGGAAAAACATGCATTGTTGAATGGAACCACCATCCTTCCTTCCGGGAACCAGCCGAGATCTCCTCCAAGTTGTGATGAACCCCTGTCATCTGAATTGGACATTGCCAGAAAAGCAAAGGAAGTTCCCGATCTGATGAGTTTAACAAGGCTGTCAGCCTGTGATCTTGCCTGATCGAGCGACCTTGTTGAACCGGGTGACAGGAGAATATGGCGGGCATGGACAGAATCAGGCCTGTTTGCTACTTCCAGTATTCTTGCAAGCTTGAATGTCCCATCTTCATTATACGGGCCGAAAATCTCACTGGTGTTTTCATTTTTTGCAAAGTCCCTGAGGGTATCCGGAACCTGGCTTAATGGCACAAAGAAACCGATATGACGGGTGTCGGCTGTGAGATTTATAAATTGCTCAGGGTCGGGCGCTTCGGCAAATTCGGTTTTGGTTTTGGTGATCCACTCTTCCGCCTGTTTAATATCTTCTTCCGAAGGGACAACGTCAAACGTAACGTATTCAATATCCCTCAGAGCTGTTCTCTTGAAGTTATCCTTGTGTCCTGAGTAGTATGATTCTATTTCGCTTTGGGAGATTTTTACCAGTGAATCGGCAACCGAAGAATAATTCTTCATGATGTAACTGAAATCGACGGTTGCTGCCGACAGATTCCTGTCGAATTCAGCCTGTTTGGATGAGACATATAATCCTTTGGATACAAGTGTATTATATTTGGTGCTCATCCTGTCATTGACAATCTCATCTTCAAAATACAACCAGTATTTTTTTGCGGTTTCGTCAAGCTCAGTCTGCTTAAGGAAATTGACAAGGAAGGATTTGTTGAAGGCCCCTGTTTCCTGGTCGGTAAAAAGCTGTGCAACTATAGGATGGGGGTTGCTGCCAAGGACAAGCTCATCAACTTCTTCACTGCTTACTCCGATCCCGAGCTTTGAATATTGCTTGTCGAGAACCTTTTCCCTGATCACCTGCTGCCATACCTGTTCCCTTATTGATTCAATAGTATTTTCATCAGGACTGGTGTTTCCCGACAATTTATAAATATCAAGAAGGTTCTGCACTTTCTGTTCGTAATCCTGGAAAGTAACTGTTTCATCACCTATCCTGCCTATCTCATAATACTTGTTTGCCTTTATACGCTGACCTCTTCCGTTCCCGAAAAAGTCGCTTACCACGAAAATGAACAGAGAGAGTCCAATTATTACCGCAACAAGGACTCCTGCTTTTTCCCTTAAAAATTGAAGTGCTGACATTAAGAATGCTGTTTATAGATAATTACCTTAAAAAATTCAGGCGACAAATATAACAAATTTCCATTAATAAAAAGGTGTCGGGCATCCTTATATCCCTCTGCATGTTAATCTGCAGAATCATGACATATGTTTCTCTTTATGAAAAGAGGGTATGACGTCAGAAAAGTAATAAAAAGCATATATAAGGGT
>CAZTDW010000291.1:0-4428 GCA_964611835.1 uncultured Rikenellaceae bacterium
CAACGACAAAAGGATTTTCCGGATCTGGCACTATATCAAAGAATGCTTCTCCGGTCAGGGTAACTTTTCTTTCCTCTTTTCCAGGATTCTTACTGTATGCTATGCTGGTGTTTCTGTTAAGGTAAACGATGCTGCCATCGGGAAGAGTAACCTGAAGGTTTTTCTGGTTCATTTCCGTGGAAACCACGATTCTGGAATTTGCGATATTGCGGTTGAAAATCAGATAAGCAGCAGCACTCAGGCTAATCAGGACGAGAAGACCTGCAGCCACCCTTAAAAAGTAACTATTATAGAGTATTCTTCTCCCGGGAGCCGGTTTTTCCACCAGTCCATTCTCATTCAGCCTGTTGAAAAGTTTATTCCAGGCTTTGTCAACATCTATTTCTTTGTCGTTGCTCATCTTTTGTATCTCATTCCAGTTTTTAATTGTGTCAGACCCGTCATCAGCCCTGAAACGGGTGAGAAGATCATTCTCTTCTGTGGTTTCATCTGAAAGAATTGAAGCCAGTTTAGTCCAATCCTTCTCAGAATATTCCGGATATTTATTTTTCCTTTTCATTGTTCTGCCAGTACTTTTCTGAATTCCCTGAGTGCTTTTCCCATATTGGCTTCCACTGTTTTGACAGAGACTGACAGTTTTTCTGCTATCTCTGAGTACTTAAGTCCTTCGAACCTGCTCATGCAAAAAATCTTTCCTGCTTTTTCAGGGAGTCTTTCAAGAATACGTGCAATTGCAGCCTGAAGATCCTTGTAAATCAGTATGTCGGATCCGTTTTCAGGGCCGTCATTTTTCATGTACAGCATTTCTTCAGCATATTTCCCGACGACCTTTTCATGTTCGATATGATGCATGCACCTGTTGTGTACAGCCCTGAAAAGGTAACCGTTCAAAGAACTCTTAATCAGTAATTTTTCCCTGTCTTTCCATAGCCTGAAAAAAAGATCCTGCACTATTTCTTCAGCAGTATCATGGTCCTTTACTATTGTTTTTGCGTATTTCACGAGGGAAACATAGGAGGATCTGAATAGTGATTCAAACTGTCCGACATCACCTTTTCCTATCCTCCTTATTATTTCAGAATCCCTTAACATATTAAAGAATCGGATTTCCTGTTATTCCTTCCTGTCGCTGAATCTGAGTTTTCTGCTCAGCCGGCGTATAGCTGCCTCGATACTCTGATCGGGCTCAATCACGTTATAATCACCCCAGAATTCCGGGTCGGTAAATGCTTCAACCTGTTCCGAGAAGACATCAGTCGGTCTGATCTTTTCCTTTCCGGCTATTTTTATTACCTCTTCGGTTGTACGGTCGGTTACTGCAATCTCCGACATGGTTGTATAGAAAGTATTGAATAGTTTTTTCTTCCAGTTCACCTTGAATTTAACTTCTGCCCGTGAATATGCAAAATACCATTTCCCGTCCTGCTCACGGTATCTTGTCCTGTAGGATGCAACTTCAGGAGTAACCTCCATTCCGAGCGGTTTTTTCCTAATAAAAATGGAGGCGGCTGCTGCCTTGTTCGTCAGATTGAAGCCAAATTCGGCCTCAGTGAGTGCATAGGTGTCGACCTCGATATAGAAGGATCCCATGAAGAGCGGAATTTCAACAGATGGTTTTTGCATGAATTCGATGATGTAATGAGGTTTTTCATCTATCTCCACTACACCTGTGAGGGAGTAATCATAGTTCTTCATTGCCTCCAGGGTAAGAACCGATTCAGTATTCTTTACAATATCAAGCTGCAGGGTACTTACAGGTCCGCCCTGAAGCTTGAAGAGGATGGTATCCATTTTACCAACATCCGATCCTTTCCTGCCCTTATAAATCCTGGCACCGTCAAAACGAAGATCGTTGGAATATGGGGCTTTGAATATTTCAACCACAGCCTCTCCGATGGAAACATAGGTCTTGTTCTTCCTGATGGTTTCCCTGTAAAAGGCAGTCATCAGGTTCGGCTCATTGGTATAGTTCCTGTTAAACCTGAAAATTGCATTCTTCACAATTTCTTCAGGATCCAGCGGCCGGACTATAATTTCCTTTATGGGAATAGGGGCTGCTGAAAGAGGGATTGTGTTTTTATAACCATTCTCCCTGAGTTCACTGATCAGTACAGTTTTATTCTTGTATCCAAGAAATGTAATTTCAAGGCTTTTTGTTGCCTCTGCCTCTGCAATCTTAATAATGAATTCACCATCAATGTTGGTGACCGTTGCCACATTTGACTCCTTTACGGCAACTGAAGCAAATACCAATGGCGCTCCTGTTTCACTGTCAACTACCTTTCCCCTGTACGTCAGCACGGATTGCTGATCATTTTTGTCTTTTTTTGAGAATATCCCTGCATAAGATGTCTGTCCCAGCAGGAAAGACATAATAAGCAGTGATAAAACTGAAAAATTCCTAAATGTTTTCATCCGAAAATAATTGATTTCTAAGGTCGGATAGCCTGCCCCGCTGTTGCGGGGGGACTCGCATGAAAGATCTTCATACTTGTTCGTGTTTGCTAAACATGTTCGTTTCATGGCATAAAATTATTAAGTTAAACCTTTTTTTAAAATCTTCATTGTTATTTGGTCCCTTTCCATCTCTAAGACCGTTAAGCAATGGATTACCCTATCCTGTAGCAATAATTTATTTACCTTCACTATCTCAATTCAACACATGGCAACCAGTTTTGTTAAAGCGGTCAATCTTTTTTTATCCGGATCCTCATATCTGCAAAGCGCTTTTACAGGGAGGCCGGCGATACGGGGAATGCCGGCTGCCATTTCTGCCGAGCTTACAAACCACTGCAATCTCGATTGTCCGGAGTGTTTATCAGGAGCCGGACTAATGACCAGGGAACGAGGATTTATGGAAATCGGGCTCTTCAGAAATCTAGTTGACGAATTGAGGCCATATCTTTACAATGTCAGTCTTTATTTCCAGGGAGAACCAATGCTTCATCCTCAATTTTTTGATTTTCTTGAGCATTCAGGCGGTCTTTCGACAACCGTATCCACAAACGGTCATTTTCTGACTGCCGCGAATTCTGAAAAGATAGCCTCGTCGCGGCTTGGCCGGCTGATCGTCTCCCTTGACGGTTTGGATCAGGATGTTTACTCCACATACAGGAAGAAAGGAGATTTCGGCAGGGTGATTGAAGGGATAGACAATGTGATTGCTGCAAGGAGGAAGCTTCATTCCTCCCTGGCAGTTGAGGTTCAGTTCCTTGTAAATCGGTTTAATGAGCATCAGATTGTTCAGGCAGAGAGGTTTGCTAGTGAAAGGAGGATCAGACTGAGATTAAAGTCGATGCAGGTTATCAATGAGGAAAGCATTGAAGAATGGATGCCTGAAATGAGAAGATACAGGCGTTATGAGCTGAAGGGAAGGCGTTACGCAATTAAAAGTTCTATGCCAAACAGATGCAGAAGGGTATGGTTCAATCCTGTTGTTACATGGGACGGAAAAGTAATTCCATGTTGTTTTGACAAGAATGCAAACCATGTAATGGGAGATCTGAGCATAAATTCCTTCAGGGAAATATGGAATGGCTCAGAATATCAAAATTTCAGGAGACGGATCCTGACAGGAAGGAGCCATATAAATATTTGCAGAAATTGTACGGAAGGATTAAAGGGAATAAAAACCTGATATCAGACCGTCATCACATCCTTCTCCTTCATAGCCATAACCTTGTCAACCTTCGCTGAGAAGTCGTGTGTCATTTCCTGAACGGTTTCAGATGCATCCTTTTCAAGATCTTCAGCCAAACCTTCCTTGAGCATTCTTTTAAGCTCGTCATTGGCCCATTTCCGGGCATTCCTTATGCTGATCTTTGCAGTTTCCCCCTCATTTCTCACCTGTTTTA
This sequence comes from uncultured Rikenellaceae bacterium, assembly GCA_964611835.1. Classification (GTDB taxonomy): domain Bacteria; phylum Bacteroidota; class Bacteroidia; order Bacteroidales; family VadinHA17; genus LD21. The sequence continues at coordinate 3,855 of CAZTDW010000291.1, forward strand.
CGAGCTGATGCCTTCTTTCTTCGGTGAGAGGAGGGATGTTAATCCGGATAACTTCCCCGTTATTGATCGGTGTCAGGCCAATATTCGCAGCCATAATTGCTTTCTCAATGGTCCCGAGCATGTTTTTTTCCCATGGTTGAATGAGAATGGTTTTGGGATCAGGCGTGTTGATATTGGAAACCTGGGAGAGTGGTGAGTTAACACCGTAATAGTCGACAGTTATGCCGTCAAGCAACACGGGGGTTGCTCTTCCTGCACGAAGCCTTGCCAGTTCATGCTCAAGATGGTCAAGTGCTTTTTGCATTCTATCCTTGGTTTCATCAATAATCAGTTCCAGTTCTTCGTTCATGAGACAGAGGTTAGTTTAATAAACTTGTTTTTCCCGTTTTTACTTTTTTGCGATCTTTTTCTTCAGGAAAACAAAATTAATAAAATAGTCCGGAAATCAATATCCGGCTAATTACAAACGAGGGTTCCGATATCGTCTCCACTGACCGCCTTCATGAGATTGCCTTTCACATTCATATTGAAGACCACGATCGGCATATTATTCTCCCGGCACATGGTGAATGCC
>CAZTDW010000292.1:0-4360 GCA_964611835.1 uncultured Rikenellaceae bacterium
ATAAGCTGGCTGGATATAAACAGAGGTGATATCTTTACCGAGATAACCTCTACAGCCACAGCATCAAAAGGCATCAATGCATATTTCAAAAGAAGGTTCGGAGACAGTCATCCCAATGCAAACCTCAAATTCAGTCAGGGTGATATAGTAACATCAGTCCTTAAGACTAAGATGGGAAAAACCCTTATAATAAATTATGATATGCAGCTTCCCAGACCATATTCCAACAGATGGATGCTGCAGGGAACGCTGGGAGTCTATTATGAAGAAAAGCCTGCGATCTATCTTACCGGCGTCAGTCCCGAATACCATGAATGGGAACCATGGAAGCCATACGAAGAAAAGTACAATCATAAATGGTGGCAGGCCGACTTGTCCACTCAGTCGCATGGGGGCACTGACTTTGTGATGCTCAATCAGTTTATCAATGCCGTGAGGGAAAAAGGACAGACACCGATCGATGTGTATGACTCTGCCGTAATGACTGCTATCGTTGAATTGTCGGGTATCTCTATAGCCAAAAATGCACCCGTCGCATTTCCCGACTTCACCAAAGGGAAGTGGCAGTCTAACAAACCATATTTTGCACTCGACAGAACACTTTAAAACGAAATCTCTGAATTTATTTTTAGCCAGCCCGCAGATCTGCGAAAATCTGCGAGATCTGCGGGAAAAATATTCCTGAATACGATAATCAACTTCCAAAAACAGCTCCTGATGCGATTCGGTATTTTTATTACAATAGTAGCAGCTGCAATGTTTATACCAGGTTGCGGCAACTCCACCAAAAGCGATGAACCTGAGACCATAAAGGCTTATTGCATCGATTACAACTGGGGGCCTGGCGGGCCGAACGGTTTTGCGGCTCCGGGTCTGTGGGCTGATGCCGATCCTGCAGAACATGTGAAGTGGTATGCAGACCTCGGATGCAATGTGATCCAGTCTTTTGCAGTCTCCTGCAATGGTTATGCATGGTATAAGAATGGAATTGTGCCCGAACAGCCCGGACTGAAGCATGATTTCCTTTCTGAACAGGTGAAGCTCGCTCATGAGAATAATATTAAGGTATTTGGCTATTTTTGTGCAGGATCGAATACCCGCTGGGGAATTGAAAATCCTGATTACAGCTATGGTATACCTGCATTGCCTCATATCCCTTACACCCGGAAATACCTCGACTTCCTGTGCTCATCAATCGAAGATGCAATAAAAAAGACAGGCATTGATGGCGTATTTATCGACTGGCTCTGGAATCCGGGTGCCGTAATGGAACCTTATCCACCGCTCAGATGGATCCCCTGCGAACAGGAGATGTATCAGGAGCTTATGGGACAGACATTCCCGGGAATTGATAATATAACACCTGAGAAGGAGCTTGAATTTCGTCGCAAAGCTATTGATCGCACCTGGAGGAGGATAAAGGAGACCGTAAAAAAAGCTGATCCTGAGTGTATTATCTGGCTTACATGTGCACAGCTTACCCACAGTGATATCGCAGGATCCGATATGCTGAAAGAGGTCGACTGGGTTCTGAATGAAGCAGGGGATACTGCCACAACGGCGTCAGCACTATCAATGCTTGGCCCGGAAACAAGAATGGTTACATGTCTTGCCAACTGGAACGGGCAGGATGCAGCAATTGTCATCCCTGATGCCATCAGGAAAGGCATCGGACTGTACGGATTTACAAAACCTGTGGATGGCTCAATAATGCCACCTGTAAACTACTATCTGTCGGTACACCCCGACACTCTTGAAGGCGACGCCCGGAACATTGCATTGCTTGCCAGGGCTTACAGGGGATGGTCGTTTGATTATGTGAAAAAATAGGCTACAGGCTTCAGGCGACAGGCGACAGGAAGAATGCATGGTTCCCCTCCCGGGAGAGCCTGCCACGCTCCAGCGTGGGGTAAGGGGTGGGTTATTTAAGATTTAAGATTTTAGATTTGAGATTTGAGATTTTAGATTTGAGAGTTGAGATTTGAGAAATGAGAAATGAGCCTCAGGATATCGAGTATCCGGTTCCCTTCCCGGAGGGGTGGGTTTATTGAAATCTAAAATTATCTTCCTAAGAGAGAGCTATACCAGAAGAATTAACTCAAATTAGTATAAGATGAAAAACCATTTCTGCCTTTTGATCTTAATTTGCACATTCATTGTTTCATGTAAGTCTGACAGGATTCAAAATCTGACATTTGAAGGCGATCTGACCGCAAAACAGATTCTCAGCGTTAAGTTTGATCTGCCGCAAGGCTCTGCAAATCCTGAAATAGCCTGGTATATTTCACAATCTCCTGATAGTACCTGGGAAAAACTGCCTGGTATCTTTACAAATGAGATCGTTCTGCTTACATCTTATGAAGGCAGGTATATTAAATGTGAAATATCCTGCACCTCCGTAGATGATGGTAAGAAGACCCAGGCCGAAATCATTTCCTCTTCACCGGTTGTTGTAAAGGGTAATCCAAATACTGATTGGTTTCACGATGCGGGATTTGGGATCATGGTTCATTACCTCAGCTCAAACATGGTGGAGGACAAGGGATCCAAAGAATGGAACGATGCCGTTGATAGTTTCAACACGGATGAATTTGCTTCAAAGGTCAGCCAGACGGGAGCAGGATTTGTAATGTTCACACTTGGACAGAACTCAGGATATTACTGCTCACCCAATTCCGCTTTTGACTCCATCGCGGGAGTAAATCCGGGAGAACTGTGCTCTGAAAGGGATCTTCCCGGGGACCTTATTCAGTCACTTAAGAAATACAATATCCCTGTTATTCTTTATCTTCCTTCAAATCCTCCGATAAGCAACAGGATGGTGTCTGAGAAATTCCGTTATTCTTTTGGAAAGGACTCGGCAACAAGTCAATACAACCAGCCGCTTCTCGAAAAGATGATCAGGGAGTGGAGCCTCAGGTACGCTGACGATGTAAGGGGCTGGTGGTTCGACGGACTTTATGAATGGAACGGGATCAGAGGAACAAGGATGGACATGTCGCTCAAGTATAACATCAGCACACATACACTTGCAGCCAAAGCCGGCAACAGGCACAGCATTGTGACATATAATTATGGTTTCGGAAAGATACATGCCAATACACCTTACTGCGATTACAGCTCAGGAGAAAAAATGACAATTGATGAATTCCCCTCATCCCGCTGGGCTGAACCGGGGGTGCAATGGTTTCTGTTCACATATCTGGGAGAGAAATGGGGAGGAAGCGGTAGCCAGTTCAACACTAAGGACCTTACTGAAAAGGCAAAGAAGATTGTTGAAAATGACGGAGTCCTATGTCTGGAGGTTGTTGTAAATCCAAAAGGAGAAATAGTGCCGCATCATCTCGAACAGATAAAGGAAGTAGGAAAGGCTCTGGGAAAGTTCTAAGAAAAAGAAGAAAAGCAGTACTTATATCAGCAGAGAACCTTGAGAATTTCACAATAGGAACAGGGAAAGCCTTTTTCTATGCGGATAAACTTAAAAACAAGAGATATGAACACGATCATCAGAACAATTGCATTTTTTATGATTATCATTTTTCTGACACATTGCGGAAAAATTTCAGATATGAATGTGGGTGATAGCGGACTCATGGTTATTCCAAAACCTGTAAGTACAACTCTTTTTTCGGGGGAATTCTCTCTCAGGGAGCATACCGTTATCTATTTTGATGACGATTCTGAATCTGCCTTGGCAGAATATCTGGCTGGTGTGGTAAAGGATATTTCGGGCTATGATCTCCCTGCAACCCGGGGAAAAGGAAGAGGAATAAATCTCAGGATAGAGGAAGATCTTCAGAAGTCGGTGGGAGATGAAGGATATAAAATTGGTGTGAAGCCCGGTGAGATAGTGATCTCAGCGCCTACAAGAAATGGTCTGTTCTATGGTATTCAGACTCTTCTTCAGATGATACCGGTTAAAGAAGAGAATTGCCCTGGAGTCAGCAGTGAGGTTATCAGGATCCCTTGTGCAGAAATAACTGATTTTCCAAGGTTCAAGTGGAGAGGTCTGCTGCTGGATGTCAGCAGGCATTTCTTTACCACCGATGAGGTTAAAAGGATGATTGATCAGATGACCAGGTATAAGTTCAATGTTCTTCAGCTTCATCTCACAGATGACCAGGGCTGGAGGATTGAGATCAAAAGTCTTCCCAGACTGACCTCAACCGGTGCATGGAGAGTGCCGCGTACCGGATTATGGTGGGATCGTGAATGTCCGCAGGAAGGAGAAGCCCCTGCATACGGAGGCTACTATACTCATGAACAGATTAAAGACCTCGTGGAATATGCAGCTTTCAGGAATGTGGACATACTTCCCGAGATCGAAGCTCCAGGGCACAGCCTTGCTGCAATTGCTTCT